>DASRYX010000720.1:0-2872 GCA_035686985.1 Planctomycetaceae bacterium
CTGTGTATCGCAGCGGCTCAGCAGGAGCTTCGCCCTCCCGAAACGATTCGAAGACAGGAATTCATGCGCTCGGTGTTGCTGGAACTCGACGATCATCTGCGTGCCGGCCGGTCGGTGTGTTACACCGCGCTGGTTGAGACGCGCGGCTCCACACCGCAGAAAGCCGGTGCGGCGATGATCGTCTTCCCGGATGGTTCCCAGCGCGGCACCCTCGGCGGAGGTTGCGTCGAGGCGGAGGTCAAACGCCGGGCAATGCAGGTTCTGGAACGGGGGGAAACCGAGCTTCTCACGTTTCAGCTCGACAGCGACTACGGCTGGGATGACGGCCTGATCTGCGGCGGCCGGATGAAGATGCTCGTTGATCCGCTGCGGCCCGGGGGCGATGTTTCGTACTACCGCACGTTGGCCGATCGTCTGCTCGCCGCGCGCGGCTGCACCGAAGCGGTGGCCCTCAACGATGCCAACGATATGACGGCCGGCGATCGCTGGCTGTTCGATGAGCACGGCGAAACGCTGGCCACACGACTGGGCAACGCTGCCCCGACTGAAGTTCGGTCAGCGCTTCGTGATTTGAAGACCCGACCGCGGCCGTATGTGGCCGGCGGGGTTTCTTACCTGCCGCACTTGCCGCGTTGCCGGCTGATCATCGTCGGCGCGGGCCATGTCGGGCAGAAAGTCGCTCAACTTGCCAGCGATGTCGACTTCGATGTGTGGGTAATCGATGACCGCGAAGAATACTGCAATGCGGAACGCTTCCCGCAGGCGAAGCGGTTGATCGTCGCCCCGTTTGAGTCATCGCTGGCGGGACTCGAGATCGATCCGGACACCTACTGCCTGATTGTCACCCGCGGGCATAATCACGACGAAGAGGCCCTCGCGCACCTGGCGGAAACTCCCGCGCGGTACGTTGGTCTGATCGGCAGCAAGCGCAAGATCAAGCTGATCTTTGCGGACCTGCTGCAACAAGGCATCTCCCCGGACGCGCTTCGCCGGGTCTATGCCCCGCTCGGCTTCGACATTGGTTCGCAGACCGTGCCGGAGATCGCGATCAGTATTCTAGCGGAGTTGGTCGCGCATCGGAATCTCGGGCAACTGCCGGATCGCGTGCGGGCTCCGAGTCTGATGGATGAAGTGTCCCACTGAAGCCCACGCTTTCTTAAGCGTGGGTCCTCAACCAGCACAAGGAGACCCACCCTTAGGAAAGGGTGGGCTTCCATGGACAATTAAAAATCGCTCAACGTCTCACCGCCGGAGCGTGTGCCGAGACCGCGCCAGATCCGCAGGTCAATGTTCTCGCTCATCGTCCGCACGGAACCGTCGGCGAGCAGACTGTTCACGATCCCCTCGTGATAGCTGCGCGACGTGATGGCTGAAAAACTGGACAGCGTCGCGTGACCTTCCTGACGCGACGCATAATCACAGTCAAAGTCGACACCGGAGAAGGTCCACTTCACATAGGTGTTGGGGCCCATCGTGGTCGTGAAGCCGCTGTGATGCGAGTGTCCGTTGGGCCATTCCGTATGGCCGGTGCCGTCGGCCGTCGGGACCTGAATGCGGTCGGTGAGTCCGACCGCGACACAGGCCACCACGTCATTCACATTCGCGGGAATCGTCGTATCAAACGGCGACGGTGGCGGTGCATTCCGTGTATAGGCCTGCCAGGACTTAACCTCCGACACCATCAACGTGTTGCTGGTGCCGTCGGTGATGTCGCCCAAGCGAATCCGGCTGTTGGGATAGAACAATCCGTCCCCACCCCGCCCCGTCACCGGATCGTAGATGAACCAGGTTCCAAAGTTCGCGCCGTAGTTGAGGCAATAGAGGGCGACGCCCGAGGCCACGCGCGGCGTCCCCCCCTTGGCATCCGATGGGCAGATGTAGATGGGAACTTTATAGCCATTGACCAACGGCGCGTTCGTGGGACCGGAAAACCCTTCCTGCAGGTTGATCGCGTTGTACAGATTCGCCTGGTCGAGATACGGCATGATTCGCCCCAGCACGCCCCATGACGAATTCGACACCGCCGTGTTCACCGTCAGGCTCGGTGGCAGGCAGGTAAAGGTCGACTCGTAGTTGTGCAGCGCCAGTCCAATCTGCTTGAGATTGTTCTTGCACTGCGATCGCCGGGCGGCTTCCCGCGCCTGCTGCACCGCGGGCAACAAGAGCGCGATCAAAATCGCAATGATGGCGATGACAACCAGCAGTTCGATCAGCGTGAAACCGAGGCGGGAGCGGACAGCGGAGGACCGGTGTGACATCGGGCGGTTCCAATCAAAGGGCGGGTTTGCCGCTGTCACGAAGCAAATCGGGTGCCGCCTCAAAACCGTCCGGCTGGCTGATGAAACCTTATATCCTCGACAACTCATCGGCGAGGATTTCGCCATTGCGGCGAATAAATCGCCACTAGGCCTCTTCCGTCGCGGAGTCCAATCCGTGGGATCGCAGCTTGGTCCGCAGCGTCGTCCGATCGATTCCGAGCATCCGGGCGGCCGCCGCGCGATTGCCATGACAGGCCAGCAACACGGCCGTTAACATCGGCGGCTCGACGACGCTGTAAAACGTCCGTAGCAGATCGTTCGCTTCTGAACCCGCAGCGAGTCGCTGGATGGTCCAGAAGTTGACCGCCTCATCCAGCGTGATCGCCGGAGCCTCGCGCTGCGTTGCTGCGACAAGATGTTCCACTGCCAGCGGACCACCGCGCGCGAGCAGCGCCGCCCGTTCGATCGTCGCCCGTAATTCCCGCACGTTTCCCGGCCAGCTGCGTCCGTTCAGTTCCGCCTGCAGAGCGGGCGACAACGTGTAGTCGCCGCGATCGGGCGAGGCCTGTTGCCAGAACGCCGCCGCGAGCAACGGAATGTCCGCGGTCCGCTCG
>DASRYX010000721.1:0-4127 GCA_035686985.1 Planctomycetaceae bacterium
GTCACGAGCTGTAAATTGTTGCTCGTCAGCACGCGGCGACGATGTGACGCTGAGGAGGACCGTCAGTGTGCAGAAAATGTGTTTGAGCACGATGCAGCACTTTGTCAGGGAGAAGAGACCCACGGATCGGAATCCGTGGGCTTCCGCGGGGATTGAACATTTCAGTGAACACGGTACCGTAACGGGGCGGTTCTTTCATTACGACCCCGTTCGCTGGTCGATGGTTGCAGTCATGGCGACCGATCTGGAAACTTCGACGCCCGCTGCCCGGCCGCGGTCCCAACCGCGGTCACGGTCGGCGTGGTGGTTGCCGCCGGGCGACGACGGTGAAACGGTCTTCGGGTTGAACGGACGAGACCGCTGGGTGCTGACCGCGTTGCTCGTGCCGATGGCTGTCATGATTGGTCTGCAAGGCTGGCGGTGGGCTGAAACCGAACGCTCCGCGGTGACTGTGGTTCGTGCAGCATCGAACCCAAGTCCCGCGCCACCAGCGGACCGTCCGCCACCGGAAGTGATCACACCAACGGGAACGACGCCACAACAGCCGTACGTCTTCCGTGTTGATATCAACACCGCGACGTGGATCGAGTTCGCCCAGCTCGATGGAATCGGTGAAAAGCTCGCGAAACGGATCATCGCCGACCGGACCGAGAACGGCGACTTCCTCACGGTCGAAGACCTGCGGCGGGTGAAGGGCATCGGGGCAAAGACCTTGGAGAAAATGCGCCCGCACCTGACGATCAAGACGAACTAGTGTGCTGAGTTGTTAAACCCTTCAGGAAGTCGAGGAAGAGGTTGACGGTTCAGCGTGTTGTCATTCCCGCGCAGGCGGGAATCCAGTCTCTCTCCCAGCGTACCCACCTGGACCGCAATCGCTGGATTCCCGCCTGCGCGGGAATGACGGTAAACGGTTTGCTAACTCAGCACACTGGCGCCGCGGGCTGGTATACTTTGGCGATGCAGACGACGACTTCTTCCATGGCCGAATTGCGGACGTTGCCACCCGCGCTGCTCGAACCCCCTGCGGAGCTGCCGCCGATCGCGGGGGGGTGGACCGAACGCACATGGACCGTCGCCGGACGCACGCTCTCGCTGGTCTTGCCGGCGAGCCCGGATGCGTTGCTCGATGATGACGGCGTGCTCGAGCAGCACGAACGCGATGGCTATATGCCGTACTGGGCGTATCTCTGGCCGGCGTCACTGCACATGGCCGAGGCACTCCTGCGACAACCGTGGTCCGCCGGAACACCGTTACTGGAACTGGGTGCCGGCGTCGGCTTCGTGGGACTTGCCGCGGCGATGGCGGGCTATCGCGTGACCATCACGGATTACGATGCGACCGCCGTGCAGCTTGCGTTGTTCAACGCCCGCCGCATGCACCTCGAAGGTGTCACCGGGCACGTGCTGGATTGGCGTGCCCCACAGGGCGAACGATTCCCCGTCATCATCGCGTGTGAGGTCCTCTACGAAGACCGCAATCACGAAATGATTCTGGATGTTCTGCGTGAACGACTGCAACCGGGTGGCGTCGCTTGGTTTGGTGACGGCGGCCGCGTGCGCGCGGAACGCTTCATCGACCTCGCTCGACACGCCGGCTTTACCGTGACGCTGCGCGATGAAAACGGTGCGGTGCTGGCATCACCGCGGGCCGGGCGGTATCAGCTGCTGGAACTGACGCGGTCGGCATCTCGTCTGTGAGCGGCACGGCGCTAGTGTGCTGAATTAGCAAAACGTTTACCGTCATTCCCGCGCAGGCGGGAATCCAGTCTCTTTCCCAGCGTTCCCACCTGGACCGCAATCGCTGGATTCCCGCCTGCGCGGGAATGACAACACGCTGAACCGTCACCCTCTTCCTCGACTTCCTCAAGGGTTTAACAACTCAGCACACTAGCCGCCGATGTTTCTCAGATGGCGGAACCGGCGGCTAGCGCCGTGCCGCTCACCGAAGACAACACGGCATCACGCGGGTGCGGCGGCGGCTTCGGGAGCCGGTGCTGCCGGTGCCGGTGTCTCTTCGATCTCGTACAACGGGTTGTTGCCGAACTTCTTCTGGCACTTGGGGCACTTCGCCTTGGCGATGCCTTTGCCGTTGAGGCCGCCGATCTTTTCCTTCTTGCGGCCGTCTTCACTGACGATCAGCCCGCAGCCGCCGCAGCGGAAGCCGGTGATCTTCAGTTTGAAGTTCTTGTCCTTCTAGTACCACGCCAGCGATTGCAGCTCGCGCACGGGCTGCTCGGTGTAATGGCACTTGTAGGTCTTGTACTCCTCGGTCAGCGGGATCTCGGTATTCGCGCCGAGACCCGTGACGCCGCAGGACTCGGCGAGGGCTTTCGCGAAGGCGCGGAACTGAGACAGATTGAACGAGTAGTACGGCGTGGAACCATCTTCGAGCGCCTTCGACGCCCGCACGGCGATCCGATTCGCCCCGAAGACGGGGATGTTGCCGAACAGCGATTCCACATCGGGCGGGCAGGGCTGCACGACGACGACCTGTGTCAACGCCTCGGTCGGAATCAGCCGGTGCGTCGGCGCGGGCAGGCCTTCGATCTTCGCAGGCAGCCCGTCCATCTTGCCGGCCGTCTTGAGATGTTCGCGGACAGCGGCACGCAACGCCGGCTTCTTCTTCAGATTGGCGCCGAACATTCCCGCCGCGGTGACCAGCGTCACCTGCAGCATCCCTTCATCGGAGAACCCGACATCGACTTCGGTGAACTCGTTGACGAGGCTGTCCGCCTTGATTCGCAGCTTCGTCGGATGAACGCTGTGCAGATGAACGTCGTCTTGCCAGCCTTTCCATTTCGACTCGACCACGACCGGCGCGGCTTCTTCGGTCTTCGCGGCTTCCTTCTTCTTCAGCGGCACTACGTAGACCGAGCCGCAGCGCGGGCACTTGCCCGACTTCCCGCGGTGCTTTTCCGGCACGCGGATCTTGCAACCCATCGGGCAGAACACGAGAAACGTGTTCCGGACCTTGTTGCGGTAGTCCTTTTTCACCTTCGCGATGTCGGCTTCTTCGGACTTCGCAATGTCGAGCAACGCATCGCCCGCGGTCGCTTCCGAGTGCTTCGGAGCGTCAGCAATCGTTTCCGACTTCGCCGTGCCAGTTTCCACTGTTGCGGGGATCGACTCCGCCGTTTGATCTTCCGCGACGGGCAGAGACGGGATCGCGCTTTCCGGGACTTCGGTCGCCTCCGGAATGGGTGGCGGGGGCGGCGGAGCCGGCTCGGTGGAGGTTACCAGCTTGTAGGCATCATCTTCGGAAATCGGCGGGCCGGCTTCCCCCAGCGCGACGGAATCGGCAAGCTCGAAATCAAAGTCTTCGTCCGTCGCCGCGACTTCGTACTCCGGGCCGTCCTGCGGGATGAACTCGCTCTGGCGATTCATCAATTCATCTGGCGTGAACGGATTGGCTTCATGCGCGGCGGCATTGGTGACATAAGCCCGCTCGGCGACCGGGCGGCTGGCCTGAGTCGCCAGCATGTTCTGATACGCGTCCGCGATTTCTTGGCGCGTGAAGGCGCCGCAGCTCCAGCAGCGGACAAGACCTTTGCGATACGTTTCCCCGCACGCCGCGCAGACTTCCAGGTCGTCGGCGACCGCGGCATCCGTCGGCAGCGTCGACGTGCCCACCGCCGGCGCGTCGGTGTGCAGGACGTGGTGGCACGCATAACATTCCGGCGTGTCGCCCAACACCAGTGCACCACATTTGGGGCACGTGACAATCGAAATCGTCATGGCACGGTCTGTTATTATCGGGATGAAAAATGAAGACGGACCCACGCCGATCGGCGCTCAGTCCGGATAAACTCTACCTTCGACTGTACCAGACGCTGGTTGGAGTCTGCACCGCCGAATTCCTGATTACACCGAAATTTCGGGTGATCGAACACCCCGAAACCGGATTGCCAGACAAAACCGGCCGCCGGTGAGATTAGGTCTTCACCGCCGGGATCACTCCGTTCAAGTAGGCGTTTGATCCACCATGGAGTCACTGATCAACTCGCTTCGATCGTTAAGACCGTTACGACAATGATGTCCCGATTTTCTGATACGACTCCGGCCCCCCCCGCATCGGCGGACGACGTTCCGTCGTGCGTTGATCGTCTGCTCGCCGCGGCCGTCGCCGC
>DASRYX010000722.1:0-14606 GCA_035686985.1 Planctomycetaceae bacterium
AGATCTCAGTGTCAGAGACATCGCGTCTGAACGGTGTGTCGGCGACTTGAGCCGGCACGAAACGGGGCGGCCGTCGCCTCCGGTGTGATCCACGAAAGGCCCTCAGCAGCATGACTTCGGCGAACCTAGCCAGTACGGCGATGATTGAGGCACGCGGCCTGAGCAAGTTCTACGGCTCGTTCGCGGCAACGCAAGGGGTGTCGTTCAGCGTCCCGCGCGGACAGGTCTGCGCGTTCCTCGGCCCCAACGGTGCCGGGAAATCGACGACCATGAAAATGCTCACCGGGTATCTCGCGCCGTCGGAAGGTTCGGCGTTCATCGGCGGCCACGATGTCAGCACAAATCGTCTCGCCGCGGCCCAGATGCTCGGTTATCTGCCCGAAAACGGGCCGCTGTATCTGGAAATGACGCCGTCTTCGATCCTGCAGTTCATGGGCGAAATCCGCGGGATGGCGTCCAATGTGCTGCGAGACCGGTTGGAGTATGTCGCCAACAAGTGTTCGCTGCAGTCGGTGTGGGGCAAGCCGATCGGGAAACTGTCCAAGGGCTTCCGGCAGCGCGTCGGGATGGCTCAAGCGCTGCTGCATGATCCGCAGGTGCTGATTCTCGATGAACCCACCAGCGGTCTGGATCCCAATCAGACGCATGACGTGCGGCTGCTCATCCAGAGTTTGAGCCAGACGAAGACGATCCTGCTTTCCACGCACATTTTGCAGGAAGTGAAGGCGGTCTGCTCGCGTGTGGTCCTGGTGAACGATGGCCGCGTCGTCTTCGACGGCCCGGTCAACGAGATGGAAGCGGGCCAGCACACCATGGAAAGCCGCTTCCGCGAGTTAACCGGGGCCGGCCGGTAGTGCGACGTCCTCGCTGACGCGTCCCCGCCTCCACTCCTGCCGATCGACCACGACGAAACATTGCTTCGAGGATTGCCGGAACATGCCGCGTTTGAATGTCATTCTCGCCGTCTTTCAGCGGAATTTCTGGAGCTATTTTTCCGGGGTGACGGGCTACTTGTTCATTGTGGCCTTCGTGCTCGTCGGTGCCCGGGAAGCGTTCCGCGAAGAGTTTTTCACCGATAATCTCGCCAATCTCGACAAGCTGAACGAGTTCTTCCCCCACATCCTGCTGTTCCTCATTCCCGCCGTGACAATGAACGTCTGGTCGGAAGAAAAGAAGCTCGGCACGGAGGAACTGCTCTTCACACTCCCTGTGTCCGATCTCGAGGTGCTGCTGGGAAAATATCTCTCGGTGGTCGCGGTTTACACCGTCGTGCTCCTCTTCTCGCTGACGCATTTCGCCGTGCTGTCGATGATCGGTGAACCCGACATCGGACTGATTGCCACGACGTATCTCGGCTACTGGCTCACCGGTTGTGCGCTCCTGAGTGCGGGGATGGTGGCGTCGTATCTGACCAGCAGCGCCCCGGTGGCGTTCGTGCTCGCGGCGAGCCTGTGTGCGATCCCCGTCTTCATCGGCAACATCCCGATGCCGGTGTGGGCGACCAACCTCATTGGTCACGATCGCCTGTTTGATCAGCTCAGCCTGACCGAGCAATTCCGGCAGTTCGGCATGGGATTCATCCCGCTGTCCGGCGTGCTGTATTTCGTGTCCTTCACGGTGTTGATGCTCTACGTGAACCTCGTTCTCATCGGTCAGCGTCACTGGGCCGGTGGCACACGCGGGTCGGACATGGGCTGGCAATACGCCGCACGGGCTGTGTCACTCGCCGTGATTCTCTTCAGCGCGAATGCGATTCTGGCCAATGCCAACGTTCGTGCCGACACCACTGCAGAAGGGCTTTACACCCTCAGCCGCACCACGACGAAATTGCTGGGCGAACTTTCTGATGACCGCCAGGTGATCATCCAGGCGTTCGTCAGCAAGAACGTGCCCCGCGAATATGTTTCCGTGCGGACCTCACTGCTCGGATTGCTGTCGCAGTATCAGCAGTATGGCCGCGGCCGGATTCTTGTCCGTGTCGTCGAAGTCGACCCGTTCAGCCCGCAGGCGGAAGAAGCCCGCAAGTTCGGGATCGAGGCCCGCAAGGTTCAGTCCGAACGCGGCGGCCGCATTCAGGTTGACGACGTTTTCATGGGTTGCGTGATCAACAGCGGCGCGAACGAAGTCGTGGTCCCGTTCTTTGAAATCGCCATTCCGATTGAGTACGAACTGACACGCTCGGTGCGAACGGTCTCCAGCACCACGCGGCGGACCATCGGCATCCTCGAAACCGATGCCAAGGTGAACGGCGGGTTCGATATGCAGAGCTTCCGCAGTTCGCCGGAATGGCGGATCGTGTCGGAACTCAAGAAGCAGTACAACGTGGAAACGGTGTCCGCGGCGAGTCCAATCGATGACTCGAAGTTCGACGTGTTGATCGCCGTGCTGCCGTCGTCGCTCGATCAGAATCAGATGACGAACTTCGTGGACTACGTCAAGAAGGGCAAGCCCACGCTGATCTTCGATGACCCGCTGCCCGCGTTCAATCCGGGCATGGCTCCGAAGCAACCGAAGCCGCGACAGGGCGGGATGATGATGGGCGGACCGCCGCCCGAGCAAAAGGCCGACGGCGGCAAGGCGACCTCCCTGGTCAACACGCTCGGCATTCAATGGAACTACGATCAGGTGGTCTGGGCCGACACGATCACGTTGCTGCATCCCGAATATGCGGATGTCGTGCGTCCGGAGATGGTTGCGATCAGCAAGAAGAGCGGGACCGACTCCGCCTTCAGTGCGAAGAGCGACATCACCAGTGGCTTGCAGGAACTGCTGCTCTTCTTCGCCGGCACGATCCGTCCACGCGAAGGCAGCAAGCTGCAGTTCGAGCCGCTGCTGCGAACCGGGAAGGAAGCTGGGCTGCTCGACTGGGAAGATTTCACGCGACCGGGAATGTTCGGCGGCGTCGATATTGTCGACAATCCGCGGCGTCGGTCGGATGACACGGCCCATGTGGTTGGGGCGCACATCAAGTCGGAGGACGGCGATAAGAACAACAAGGTCAACGTGATTTATGTCGCCGACGCGGACATCATCTCCGACTGGTTCTTCATGGTGCGTGAACGCCGCATGTACGGTCTCGATCTGGATAACGTGACGTTCGTGCTCAACGCCGTCGATTCCCTCGCCGGTGACCAGGCCTACATCGATCTCCGCAAGCGGCGTCCGAAACACCGCACGCTGACCGCCGTCGAGAAGCGGACCGAGAAGTTCATCAAGCAGAGCAACGAGGAACGCAACGCGGCGACCGAAGAAGCGAAGCAGAAATCGGAAGCCGAGAAGGAAAAGTTCAAGCAGAAGCGAGAGAAGATTGAGAAGGACGAAACCCTCGATCCGGAAGCCAAGTTCCAGCAGCTCGCGATCGCCAAGCAGGAAGAGTTGCGCAAGGTCGAAGTCGCCGAAGCGCAGATCGAGCAGGAAAAGCAGAAGAAACTCGACGAAATTCGCGCCCGGGAAAAGCGGGAAGTGCGTGGTGTCGAACAGTTCTTCGCCCGGTTGGCGACATTGCTGCCGCCCATTCCCGCCTTGATCCTCGGGTTCTTCGTCTGGACCCGCCGGTTGCAGAACGAACAACGCGAAGTCCCGCCGGCGCGCCGCCGCGCCAACCGCTAGGCTGATCCTTCCGAACATTTCCGGGGCCTGACCCCGTTTGCATGAGGATGATACGATGAATGAAATCCAGCGCACGCTGACGTTCGCCGTCACCGCGGTGGTCTCATTGGGGCTGGCGTGGGTCGCGGCACCGGGCACGCCACGGCCGCTCAAAGAATTCCAGGAAGTGAATCAGGAGTTCTATCCGGACTTCAAGGACGCCGATGCGGCCAAGCAGCTCGACGTCATCGCCTACAACCCCGACACCGCCGAAGCGCGCGTCTTCGGCATCACCTTCAAGGACGGCTTGTGGCGGATTCCGTCACGCTACAACTATCCCGTCGACGGCAAAGACCGGCTCGCGAAGTGCGCGGCGTCCGTCATGCAGCTCAAACGCGAAGGTCTGGCGGGACAGCGCGCCTCACAGCACGCCGAGTTCGAAGTGGTCGACCCGCTCGACGAAAGTTCTGAATCACTGAAGCGCGGACAACGCATCACGCTGAAAGACGAGAAGGGGACCGTGCTCGCCGATTACATCATCGGCAAGGAAGTTCCCAATCGCAGCGGTTACTACTACATCCGCAAGCCGAAGGAACCGGCGACGTACATCGCCAAGGTGGAATTGCAGCTTTCGACGAAGTTCGCCGACTGGATCGAGCCCGATCTGCTGAAACTCGACGGCATGAAGTTGAACGGCGTGACCGTCGATTCCTACACCGTGGTGATCGATCGCGGCCGCGGCAAGATCACGGGCCGGCAACAGAACGTGCTGAAGCGCAAGGATTCGTCGTCCAACTGGACCATGGAAGGGCTCGACGAGAAGGAAGAGGTCAACCAGGACGAAGTCCGCAAGCTGGTGAACGCTCTCGACGAGCTGAAGATCGTCGGCATCCGTCCGAAACCGATCAAGCTGCAGCGTGACCTGCGACTCGATTCGGGCATCAAGCTCGATGAAAACATCGCGCTCGATCTGGAAACGAAGGGCTACTTCTTCGCTCCGACTCCCGAGGGGGGCCTGCAGCTCTTCTCGAAAGAAGGGGACGTGATCGCGTCCACGAATGAAGGCGTGGAATATCTCCTCCACTTCGGTGAAGTCTTCAGCGGCAGCGAGGAAGAGATCGAATTCGGCTTTGCCAAGAGCGATGACGCCGCCAAGACGGATGAAAAGAAAGATGACGCAGACGCCAAGAAAGACACTGCCGACGGAAAGAAAAAGAGCCGGTACCTGTTCGTCACGACCCAACTGAATGCAGAAGCGATCGGCCCGAAGCCGGAAGCGCCGACAAAACCGGAAGAACCGGGTGAAGCGCCGAAGGTCGACGTTCCCGAACGCACCGAAGATAGCCCGGCCAGTGCCGATCAGCCGGAGAACGTCGGACCGCTCGCCGAGTACAACGAAAAGAAGCGGGCGTATGACGCCGCTCTCGCCAAGTATGAAAGCGATAAGACGAAGTTCGAAGCGGATGAAAAGAGCTACGAGCAGAAGTCGAAAGACGGCGAGAAAAAGGTCAAGGAACTGAACGACCGCTTCGCGAACTGGTACTACGTCATCTCGGCGGACAGTTTCGAGAACCTCCGTCAGGGTCGCAAGACGCTCGTGAAGGAGAAAGGTGCCGAGAAGCCCGCCGGCGGTGCGGATGCCGGTGGTTTGCCGCCCGGATTCAACTTCGGTGCACCGCCGAAGTAGCAGTGGTCATTGGATCTGATGTAGGGTCCGCTGTGCGGACCATCCTGCGACGGGCGAAGGACAGACCGGTCCGCACAGCGGACCCTACGGGATCAAGACCGCGATCACCATGCGCGGGCTTGCAGGTCCTGCACATTCTGCATGACGAGCAGGCCGAACATCACCGCGACACCGGTGGCACCGAGGTTGACCATCAGCAGCGCGCCGAGAATTCCGGTGGCGATGCTGATCCGCAGTGTCCAGAGCGCCGCCGTCCGCAATCCGGCCATGCCCAGAATGGCCTGCAGAATCTGACCGCCATCCAGCGGCAAAAGCGGGAATAGATTCAGCACCGGATACGCGATGTTGATCCACAAGAGGTCGAAGTAAGCGGCATCAGCGTATTCGTGACGGGGAATCTTCATCAGGTCGCCGCCGACGAGAACGGCGATCGTGATGCCCGCCAGAAAGAACTGGGCGAACGGGCCGGCCAGCGAGATCAGCAGCGACCGTGACGGCGGAAAGTGGTAGCCCGGATTGAACCGGGCGAAACCGCCAAAATGGTATAGCGTAATCTCGGTCGGATAGCCGAACGCCTCGGCGACGAGCGCGTGACCAAGTTCATGAATGAGAATCGAGAAGAACAGGCAGGCGACCCAGATCGCAACCATATCCGGGCGATCGGGATTCCAGCCCAGATAGATTCCGGCGATCCAGAACGTCGGCAGGACCCGCACGGGAATCCGCCCGAGGGGAAACTGCAGATCGAAGGGCGTACCCTCAGCCGACAACATTGCGGATGCTCTGAAACGTCGCGTTTACAACAATATGGACTGTAACGCGATTGCGGGTACGCGGCAATCAGCCGTTGTCGACGGGGCGGATGCGGCCATCGGCGTATTGCCGCAGCGCCGGTCCCGCGTGGTGCGGAGCCTTGGAATACGCCTTCACGCACACCGTTTCTTCGCCGATGGCACCGCGCACCGTCAGGAACGATCCGCCCGTGGGGCCGCCGGCCACGTTCCAGCGGAGTTCATCGACGCGCGAAAAGCACATCGTCAGCGCCGCGACATCCAGCTCGAAGCTCGCTGCGCGGGCCTGGCCGTCGGTCGGACCGCCGACGATCTCTGTGTCGCCGACATACAGCCGTGCTTCCCATCCATGGTCGACGGGTTCACACTCGTATCCCACCCGTGCGACACCATGCAGCGGCATGAAGCACTCCGCGGCGTGGTTCACGAGATCGACGAGCCACTCCGGGCGAGGATCACGCTCGCCGCGCTGAGTGGAGTGCTGCTCCAACTGTTTGAGCAGGTGTTGCACAAGCAGGTGGGAATGGGCCAAGGCTGTCGACTCCAGAGCATTGCGGACGCGGTTCAGTGCCGAACCTTGCTATCGGGTTTGCAAGAGGCGATGAGGGAGCCCAACCTGAAACAACGGGCGAACGACGGCGGATCCCCGTCACCTGTGCGGCGCGGCGCAATCGAGCACAACGCGCCGGCGATGCCGACCCTGCATAACCTGCCGCGAAACCGGATGCGACCGTTTCGCACGGAGTTGCACGTTTTACAAACGCGAGGGCTCCGCCTCATTCGTCCCAGATTCAGAAAAAAATGTTGTAAAGCTCGAATCCCACGGGTATTGTGATGGATCTGGCTGTCTGCGGAGGACCTTGATCCGCGGACGGCCTGCGATTTGCTCTCCCGTAAGAATTGTGATTGGCACGGACGCCGATCTCACGACACCCCTCTTCGCAGGTAATGTGCGGCATGGATGCTGTGCTCTGGACGTGCCTTGTGTGCACCGGGTCCCTCGCGACAGGTGCTGTCTACACCACTCCCAACTTCACCGTTACTGCGCAGCATGACGGGTTCGCCAAGCAGGTCGGCGATGCGGCGGAAGTCTACCGTCAGGAACTGTCGGTCCTGTGGACTGGCAAGGAAATGCCGCGGTGGTCGTCGCGCTGTCCGATCCAGGTGAAAGCCGGCGAGATGGGCGCAGGGGGCGCGACCACGTTTCAGTTCGATCGCGGCGAAGTGTTCGGCTGGAACATGCAGGTGCAGGGGACCGAGGAACGCATTCTCGATTCCGTTCTTCCGCACGAAATCAACCACACGATTTTCGCATGCTACTTCCGTCGCCCGTTGCCGCGCTGGGCGGATGAAGGTGCGGCGTCACTGATCGAGCATGAATCGGAACGCCGCCGGCTCAAGAAACTGCATGAGCAGGTGATGAATACGAACCGCAAGATTCCCCTTAAGCGATTGCTGCCGATGCGCGACTATCCGACCGATCAGCAGCAGGTCCTGACGTTATATGCCGAAGGCTATTCGCTCGCCGATTATCTGATTCAACAGGGTGATCGGCGGAAGTACCTGCAGTTTCTGACCCAAGCGTTTCAGGACGGCTGGGAACGGGCGCTGCGCGAGCACTATGGTTACGAAAAGATTGACGCCCTGGAAAAAGACCTCGATGAATGGATTCTGGCAGGGAGCCCGGCGCTTGCCTTGCCGGAAGGACAGATGCTGGCGGATCGCCGTCGTTCGACGCGAGAGGTGCCGACCATCCGCGGCCAGTCGCCTGAGTGGCACGTGGTGCTGGGAGAACCGGGAGACTGGCCGCGGCGGTCTTTGAGCGCGGACACGGCAATGGAACCGAAACGCTTTGCCAACGCGGAACGATCGAAGTCACGGGCCGCGCTCGCCGCTCCGGTGGCCACGGCGGCAACGGAATCTGCCGCCGAGCGACGTTCCCGCACGCGGCTTCAACAGCCGTCATTGCTGATGGCCGAGTAACCCGCTACGGGCTCTTCTTGAGCTCCAGCGCCCAACTGGAAAAGCTGACCACGGCGCGAGGTCGCTGTTCGTCGAGCTCCAGCTGATACTGCTGCGGCTGGGCGGTTTCCCCGGACTTGAACAGCACGTCCCCCGTGCGTTTGTCGAGGAACGTGGCGACGAACCGCATCTGTGGCACCGCGGGAACAATCGGGCCGTTCGCCGGTCGTGCGAGATCAATCTGGCGGGCGACGAACGGGAGAATCGGGAAGTTCGGCCGGGCCTGTTGATCGATCGCCGTGGGAAGAATGTTCGCGATCCATCGCTGCTCACCGCTGCGCGCACCCAGGCCGAGCACATGCCCCGTAAAGGGGAGATGGTTCTGGTCAAACACCGAGATGCGGGTGGATTCCAGCGTTAACGCCGTGCGACCCAGGAAGAGCAGATCCAGGTCGCCGAAGCGTTCGGACCGCAGCAAATTCGCCTCATCAACGCCGGGGGTTTTGCCCGTCCAGCGGACCGCACCGTCATTCAGGTTCAGTTTGATGAGCTGACCCGGCGGCGACCATTGGAACAGGGCTCCATCGACCGGAACGGAAAATCGCGTCCCCACCGGAAGCTTCATCCGTTCCCAGAGGACGGTGTCCGTTATGAGCTGCTGCAGGCGGGCGGTCACCGTTCCCGTCTCTTCGACTTCTACCGTGAGCAGTCGATCTCCCTCAAACCACAGCCATGTTTCCGGTTCAGGGATCTGCCGCCGGGAGAGTTCCGCACCATCTTCAGGCCGATACGTAGTCGCCTGCGCCCGCGGGACATCGAGCAGCGTCACGGCGTCGGCGGTTGCGGTTCCTTCGACAATGACCGGCACGCCGAGCCGGACCCACAACACGCGGCCCGTTGCAATCTCTGCCGCGATCAGCCGTCCGCCCGCGGTGTAACAGACGAATTCATCGGTCGCCCCCAGTACCTGACCAGCCGGCGTCGTTTCAGAAAGATCGGACATCGTCGTGGGAAGGACCCGCCGCCGACCGCACGCCAGCCAGTCGACCCGTGGATTAACGATCATCGTGCCCGCAGTCGGGTCGCCGCGCGAGGTCAGATCGGTCTGCCAGCGCACGACGGGTGTCGGCCCCGCGGAAAGATCGAGTACTGCAAAGCGGCCGGTCAATCCGAGAACCATCCGGTCATGCGTGATGTGGAGCGTATGAAAGAGCGCCTGCGTGCCGAATCGAGGAAAGGGATTCGGGGTGGATTGCTGGGCGACATCGACCTTCCAGCGAACGTGGCCGTCGGGATCGCGCGCCGTGAGCACGGTCAGCGGGGCATCCGTGACTTCGAATGTCCAGTCGCGCCACGTCGGCGGGACGGGTCCGCGGACTTCGACAGGCACCCGGCGTGCCGAGGAAGCCGTCCGGGCTTTGCGTTCCACAACGATCTCCGCGTCCCCCCAGGTCTCGCCGGCAGCGGGCTGATTCCACTGAGCTTGCAGTTTCGCCGCGAGATCCCGTCCGGTCACCGTGGGCGCGCCCTCAGCCACGGTGATTGAAGTCGAAGCCAATTCACCGTTCAGACGATCCAGCCACGGCGCGAGTTCGCCGGGACGCTGTTGATCCAGCAGCGCCTGAGCAATCCATGCGGTCCCGGCGGCGGCATACTCCGGTCGGGATGAGCGCGAGAGCTGACGGGCCAGCAGCGGCTTCAACGATTTGGCTTCGTCGTCATTTTGAGAGAGAACCGCGAGTCTGACAGGATCGAGCAACGGCAGCGCATCAAAGAACCGCAGCACGCGACGATCGCGCGCGGCGACATCCCCCTCGGTTGCCGGCCGCGCGATGAACGCTGCGAATGCCTGGTCGATCGCTTGGCGTTCCTTCGGCGTTGCGGATTGATAGAGCGTCCGCACCTGTCCCCGCACGACACGGTCACCGCGGGCGGACCAGCCGCCCGAAACCCGTTCGAGATGCTCTTCATAGTCCGGTAGCTCTGCGAGTTTCAGGTACTCGGTGAAGGCCGCGACCGGTTCGCCGGCGTCGGCGAGTGCCTGCGCGTAGGTCCGCAGAAACTCGCTTCGCACGGGAGAGTCGGCCAGCAGCCGATCCAACTCCGCGGCCTGCGTACGGAACTGCGCGAAGTCCGTTCGAAGTCCATCCAGCAGCGCGTGGGCAAGAACCGCCGCCGTGTGGGCATCGGGGCGACGTTGCAGTGCGGTGCGCAGATCGCTCAACCCGGCGGCTTGTTCACCGCGATGGAGACGCAATTCACCGCGCAGCGCCGTCGCCGCCGGATCGTTGGCGTCGGCGAGGAACCGCCGTTCGAGCTCGGTTTCCAGTTTCGTGATCGGCGTGAAGCAGGAAATCCCTGTGGTGCTCGCCGAGAGTAATGATCCGCCCGCGGCGACCAGATTGCCGACGCCTTGTGCAGGATCGAGCTGTGAGTGCAGCAGCACGCGTCCTTGTTTCAGGTCAATGGTGAGCACGCGCTGCCCGGTCACCGGCAGGAGATATCGCTGCGACAGCAACAGGCCCTGTCCCACCGGCATCGGCGTGGCCAGTGTCCAGACCGGCTCGCCGTCGCTCAGTCGCAACGATTCCACGGCGGAGCGACCGACCACGATCACACGATCATCCTGCACACCCGCGACCATCAGCGACGAACCGCGCGGACGCCGCCAGCGGACCTCCCCCGTGACCGCATCCAGACAGATCAATTCCGCAGAGTCGCGCGGCGTGAATAGCACCAGCCCTCGTGCAAACACCGGCGCCGCATCGATCCACCGCGACAGTTCTTCATCGGGGCGAAACGGCATCGACATGCGGGCGGCGTTGCCCGGGCGCATCATCAAGGTCCGCTGGGTCAACGGCCGCGGTTCCTGCGATTCGTATTGGAAGCCCCACGCTAATTGTTTCCGCAAGGGATCCACCGCAGCCAGAATACCGCAACCGGTTGGACAGAGTAAAAGACCTTCGGCCCATGTCGGCGTCAGGCCGGACACCCGCCGCAGGGCTGTCACCGAGACCGGTTGATCCGGAGCCACGAGCACCTGGCTCCACACGAGCGCGACCGCGCCGGTGACCGAATCCACTTGCAGTTGCAGCAATCGCAGTTCGCTGTCACTTTCGGTGAGACAATACAGCATGTCTCCCATCACAAGCGGCGGGCCGAGGAAGAAATGCCCGGCGAGGGGCAGTTCATCATCACCGCGCGGCCCACCGATTTCCCACAGCAACTGACCGTTCTGCAGATCGAACGCGGTGAGCCGATTGACGGGGTCGGGCACCTCGGGCATTCCGCGAATGACATTGCGCGGCGTCGGCACTGCCACTTCGAGATTCGATTCGATGGCGAACACGATCTGTTCGTTGCAGGCAATCGTTCCCTGCAAGCTGTCGCGATACAGCCGCTCACGCAGAAACTGTTGAAGTGCCGGACTCGCCGCGGAGGCCACAGCGGGATCCGCGAGTTCCTTGGGCAACTGATTCCATTGGCGACGGAACTGTGAGCCATCCAGAGCCGAACGCCACTTCAACGCGCCGGTGGCCAGATCAAAAGCGGCGAGGCCGGACAGGGTGCGAATCACCACGCGGTCACGGTTCACCACGGGGATCGTCGCGGGAAGAGCAATCCGGTCCTCTGATGTCAGGCGCTCTTCCAACTGTACGACCGACTGCCGCACCATGGCGCGACGATGCGGGTTTGGTTCGCTCAACAGCGGCTCGCAGAGTTCGTCGAGCAGCGAGGCAGACCAGAGCGGCTGGCCGATCGGTCCGGCGGGCAGGGCGACTGCGTTCCGCGCATTGTCACCCCGCGCGGCATTCCATGTTGCCGCCATCCGCTGGCTGCGTTCCTGATCGTGCGTGTCGATCTGATTGCCGATCCATTCCGCCGCGTCATCGAGCGCTTTCGCACCAGCAAATGTGCGACCGCCCAGAACGACCGGCTGTGGTGGTGCTTCGAGTCCAAACAGCGCGAGTCGCGCCTGGCGTAAGTCGGCGCGTCCTGCCAGTTCCCAGGCAAGCGCTTCCCGCAAGCCCGCTGAAAGATCTTTCTCACGGCCGCCGTGTGTTTCCCGCAGTTGCTGCCAGTAGCGACCGGCCCACAATGCGTCGCCCGCATCGACCGATTGCACGGCCCATTGGTCCGCGGCTGCTCGACCCGCCGGCGTCATCCAGTATTGTGACAACAGCATCGACCAGTCGGACCAAGCGCCCGCCCGCTGCACTCGCTCCCACTGCACGGACGCGTCGGACGAATAGAGCCGTTCGTAGGCCTCGCGGCCCGCCCTCGGCCACGACGCCAGCAGCGAAATCGCCTGTTGCTTCAACGTCGACTTCAGATCATGTTCGACGAAGTAATCCTCTGGGGATTCGAGGACCGACTGCAACGCCTTCGCCGCCGCGGGATATTGCTCCCGCTCGGCGAACGTCGCGGCTTCGTACATAGCCCGCAAGCGCTCACGCGGCGGATTGACCGTGATGGGAAGGTCGGAATCGGCATCAAACGGTGATTGGGCTTCACTGACCGCAGGGACGAGAGAGAGCAGCGCGATCAGACCGACGGCGATACGTGAGCAGATTTGTCGCCAAGATGGCGGTCTCTCGGCCTGCAGATCTCCCGGCGGTTGACCGATTCCCTGTCCACGCATCACCGACTCCTTCCGTGCGTTCCGGGACGCTGACACCGTCGCCGTTCGCATGAAAGAAGTATAACCGATCAGGCGGTGAAATGACGCGGATGTCGAGCAGCGTCATTGATCGACGAGGAAGACGGTCATCGACCGGGGGCCGTGGGCACCGATCACCAGCGATTGCTCGATGTCTGCGGTCTTGGACGGTCCGGCGATGAACGCCCCGAAATGCGGCTCGCGAAAGTCGATCCGTTCATAAGCTTCCGAGAGGTTGTTCACGACCTGGCTGGCAGGAACGACCAGCGCGAGGTGCTGGCACAGGAAGTAGATCACGCGATGTTTCACGCCGCGATCAGTCACCCACACCGCGGCATTCTCCGCGACGGCAAACTCGCCCGGCAGAATGGCAAAGTCCACATCTTCAAGCTGATGCGGATCGTCAATCGCGTCCATCGACACATTGGCAGCAATGCCTGGCACCAGCGACAGCGTTCTCTGCGCTGAAGCAAACTGCGGCAACTGTCCCAGCCGTTCGGGAATCGCGTCCACTGAGGCGACCCGCACGCAACTGCCGCCGATCATTTCCAGCACGCTGGTAAACTGCGCGATCGGATCCGCGTACTTAATCCACGGCCCCGTCAATTCCGGCAACGGCGAGGATTGCGGCAGATGCTGTCGAATCGAACGAAGAATCGTTTCGCGGGACATAGCTCTTTTCTATCGATGTCGAAGTGTCACCTACTCGTCGTGCCAGTTTTCCAAACGCAAGCCCGGAACGGCGGCGAAGTCCGTCGTATTCCGTGTCACGACGGTGAGGTCATTCACAAGAGCCGTCGCTGCGATCATGAGATCAAATGTGGAGACAGGATGGCCAGCATCGAGCAGCTCCGCGCGAATTCGGGCAAACCGGTCACTGACTTCACTGTCGACTGAAAGAAACTCAAACAAGCCCAGGATGTCATGGATTGCACCACGCATGACTTCGCTCGTCCTGCGACGATAAGACCAAGCCAGAAGCTCGCCTTGTGAGATCGTCGACATTGTCAACGAACCACCAAATTGCATGAATTTCTGACCGATTCTTCGATAGCCGCGAAGATAACCCGACGTGATGTTCGTATCGATCAAAAAACTCATGGCTCGCAGCCTTGCGACGTTCGCTCTGCTCGGCGTTGTTCACGGCACCATGCGTCAAATTCATCCAGTTCTTCGGCCTTACCGCTGAGTGCGCCGAAACCAGGAAGGTCTTCCATGCGGGCCATCGCTGTTGTTGCTTTTTGCGGCTGGATTACCACCGTGATCCGCGTGCCGTCCGGAACTCCCGGGTCCTGATCGAGGGTGATGGAGCGACCCGATACGACGCCGTCCAGTTGGTGTGGATGAGTCATTTCGGCAACCCCTTCTTGCGTTTTGCGTACTGCTCACGGAAACTCTGTTTCGGCACCGGTGGGAGTTCGCGTTGTTTGCCCCAGTCGTTGAAGCCGTTGTAGACCATGAACCGCGGGAGTTTGGGTAGCAGCCAGCGGCCGACGCGTCCCACCAGATTGTACAGCCACGTGCGACGGAACATCGCTCCCGCGAGCGTCATGCTCATCCGTTTGGACCACGGCAGCAGCTTTCGCAGCGAGATCTCCTTCCGCCACGCGAGCAGTTGCGTGTGCAGATCGATCTTCACCGGACAGACATCGCTGCAGGAACCGCACAGGCTGCAGGCATACGGCAAGGTGCTGTAGGTCTTCGCATCGCGTGATGGAGCGAGGATGGATCCGATCGGACCGGGAACGGTGGTCTGGTAACTGTGGCCGCCGCTGCGGCGGTAGACCGGGCACGTGTTCATGCACGCGCCGCAACGGATGCAGTGCAACGACCGCCGGAATTCTTCGCTGCCGAGAATATCGCTGCGGCCATTGTCCACAAGGACGATGTGCATCTCTCCACCGGGCATCGGTCCGTG
>DASRYX010000723.1:0-12442 GCA_035686985.1 Planctomycetaceae bacterium
GCGGCCGATCGGTTTGATCCGACGGTGGCCGATGTGGTGCTCGGGATTCATGGCGGCATCGGCGATGCAGACCAGGTCCTCGAACCGCACGTCGAAAAGGAAATGCGGGCGGCGATGGAACTCGCCCTGAAGAACGGTCACGCGCTCCTCAAACAGGGGAAGTCGAGCCTCGACGCCGTCGAATCGGCGATCCGAGTGCTCGAAGATTCGCCGATGTTCAACGCGGGAAAGGGAGCCGTCTTCACGAACAATGGCACGAACGAACTCGATGCGTCGATCATGGACGGCAAGACCAAGCAGGCCGGGGCGGTCGCGGGGGTGATGACCGTCAAGAATCCGATCACCGCCGCCCGGGCCGTGATGGAAAAATCGAAACATGTGCTGCTGACCCAGCGCGGGGCTGAACAATTTGCGAGGGAACAGGGTCTGGAGATGGTCGACCCGAAATACTTCTGGACCGAACACCGGTGGAAGGCATTGCAGGAACGGATCGAAAAGGAAAAGCAGCAGCAGCCCGCCGCCCCTGGCGCGGCGTTTCAGCGATTGACCAAAGTGGAATACGGCACCGTCGGCGCGGTGGCGTTGGACCAGGCCGGGAATCTGGCCGCGGGGACGTCCACCGGTGGGATGACGAACAAAATGTACAACCGGCTGGGCGATTCGCCGATCATTGGAGCAGGAACCTACGCGGAGAATGGCGTCGCGGCGATTTCCTGCACGGGTCACGGTGAGTTTTTCATCCGCTACGCCGTCTCGCACGAAATCGTCGCCCAGATGAAATACAAAGGCGTGACGGCCCTGGAAGCCGCGGACGACGTGATCAACAAACAGTTGCCATCGGCGTTCAAACGGAAACCCGATGACGCCGAGGGAGCTGCAATCGTCCTTGACAAGAACGGCGGCTTTACCACCGCGTATAATTATCCAGCGCTCTTCCGCGGCTACATCACCAAAGACGGCACGATCCGCGTGCGGTTGGATCAGAAATGAATGATGGACACGTAACGCTTCAAAGCAGTGCAAAGTAGTTGGTGAAAAATGCAAAGTGCAAAGTCAGGTAAGAGAAAGATCATCGCTGACTGTCCTCCTTCACTTTGCACTAACCATTTTTCACTTTGCACTCTTTGATTTTCCGCCTCGCGGCTCAAGAAAGACGCCGATCATGTCCCTCCCCATCGTCATGGCTCCCACGCAACCGGAAGTCTATGAAGATCCGCTCGATGTCATGGACGAGATTGATCGTCTGAAAGTCGAGAAGGATGCGTCGATCCTCGCGCACTTTTATGTCGACGGCGATCTGCAGGACATCGCCGACTTTACCGGCGACAGCCTCAAGCTCGCGCGCGATGCTACGAAGGTGACGACCAGCACGATCGTCTTCTGCGGCGTCCACTTCATGGGGGAATCCGCGAAGATTCTCAGCCCCGAGAAGAAAGTGCTGATGCCCGACCTGCTCGCCGGGTGTTCGCTCGCGGAGAGTTGCCCGGCGGACAAGCTCGCGGCGTATCAGCAGGAACTGCGCGCGAAGGGGCACGACTTCCAGACGGTGGCATACATCAACACGTCCGCCGCGGTGAAAGCCCTGTGCGACTGGATCGTCACCAGCGGCAACGCCCGCGAGATTATTGACCGCGTGCCAAAGGACAAGGAAATTCTGTTCGTGCCCGATCAGCACCTCGGGCGGTATCTCAGCGCCGTGACCGGACGGCCGATGATCCTCTGGCCGGGATCGTGCATGGTCCACGAAGTTTTCAGCATTCAGGACATGCTTCGCGCGAAACGGAACTATCCCGGTTCGCAGATTCTCGCGCATCCCGAGTGTCCCGCGAACATTCTCGAACACGCGGACATCATCGGCGGCACCGAAAAAATGCGGAAGCACGTTGCGTCGATCACCGAGCCGACCACGTTCCTCGTCGCCACAGAAGCGAACATGATTCACCCGCTGCAGAAAATCGCGCCACAGCACACGTTCATTCCGATCGCGGGGATCATGTCTTCGACCGGAGAAACCTGCGCGTGCAACCGCTGCCCGCACATGGCCCGCAACACGCTGCAGAAAGTCCGCGACTGCCTCCGCGACGGCAAGCCGGAAATCGTTTGGCAACCTTATTTCGCGCAAGCAGAAGCCGTCCTGCGACGGAGTCTGCTCGAGAACTGATCGCCCTCAAGCAGCTGCAACTTGTAGGGTCCGCTGTGCGGACCAGTCTTCGATCATCAGAGGACCGGTCCGCACAGCGGACCCTACGCTTGTCTACCCAGCCCGTAGCGTGAGCAAGGGATTCTTCGATTGATGAGTGCGGAGCGATGAACGATGATGCCAACGACTTGTTCGTCCATCATTAACTCATCACGCTGGTCTGTCATGAAGCGCTCGCTGGGATTGTTCGCGCTGGGCGGTCTGCTGATCCTGTCCGGTTGCTGGGAAAAAAAGACCGCTCCGCCGCCGGCGGATTCGCCGTCCGTGAAAACGGTGTCGGCTCTCACCGCAGACGACGCGGCGGAACTGCATCGGCTCCGGGTTCGCGCTCTCGGACACCTGGAGAATCAGGAATTCAAAGAGTGCGAAGCCGCGCTGCAGACCCTCGCCGCGAAACTTCCGGACGATTTGTTTGTGCTGCAGAATCTTTCTATCTGCCGGCAATTGGCGGCAGATGCGACTGATCCGACTCGTAATGCCGATGCTTTTCGAACCGCCGTCCAGTCCGCGAATGAGGCGATTGAGGCCTTCGACCGCCACGCAGCTGACAGTCCCCTCCCGTCCATGCTGAAGGCCCGCATCGAGACCAAACAGCAGCACAAGCCCGAGGCCATCACGGCCTTGAAGCAGGCAACGAAACGGAATCCCGACTTCGCGCCGGCGTGGTACGAGCTGTACCAACTCCTGCGCGAATCGGGCGATCCGACCCTCTACACCGATCCGACTTCGCGCACGGCGCTGCTCGAAGCGGGGGCGAATGTCGCGCGGCTCGCTCCCGACAACTGGTTCCTCTGGAAAGACTGGGCCATCGATCTGGTCAAAACCGAGGACTCGCAGTTCAAGCCATTGATGGAACGCATGCGGACGGCGCTGGAACCGTTCGCGTCCACTTATCAGCGTGATATCCGGGTCAACCCGCTCACTCTCATCGACAACGCGCTCAAAGCGTGGGATGCCGGTCCCAAAGCGCGCGCGGTCCCCCAAACGATGACGTTGCGCAACATTCTGATTCTGGAAGCCTCCAGCGATAAAGACGCGCTGTCGCGACACTCACTCGATTTCGTCCGCACGCAGTTCTCCACGAAGCTGCCGGAGTCGCCCAACAGCGATACCACGACGCCGGTGAAGGTCACGTTCACAAAACAAACGGTGGAATTGTCGGGCGTGACGCTCGCCGATGTCCAGGCCATCCGGTCGCTGGACGCCGATATCGACGGGAGGGCCGATCTGGTGGTGCTATCCACAAATCGCCTGCAGATCTTCTCGCAGAAAGACGGGAAGTGGCAACCGACGTTCGGCGTTGACATTCCCGGCGATGCGAACGCGTTCATCGCGGCCGATCTGGATGACGATGCGGACCTGCCTGCGACCGATCAACAGGGAAAACTGATCCCGCCGGCGGATCCGGAATTCATCGTTTCGGGTCCCGGGGGCTTGTGGGTCTTCGAGAATCACCGAGCGGAAGACGGTGCGCGGTCACTCGTTCTGCGAGATAAAGACGTGCCGTGGGCCGGCGCGACGGATGTCGCCGCGGTCGTGCTGCTGGATGTCGACGGCGACGGCGATCTCGATATCTTCGCCGGCGGACCCACGCCGCGCTGGTTCATCTACCGCGGCAACTTTCTCTTCGGCGAAGTCACCGAACGCTCACAGCGACCGCCCACTGAGTTTTGTGGAATCGCGGCGGCAGCGATCGATTGGGACCGTGATGTCGATATCGATCTGATCGTTGTCAGCGCTGAGCATGGGATCGCCTACTTCGAGAACATTCGTCATGGCCGCTTCCGCTACCGTGATCTGGGGCCGACTTGGAAAGCACTGCAAACGGCGACATCCGTCTCGGCCGTGGAACTCAACAGCCTGGTTGATTGGGACACCGAGACATTGCCGATCCGTCCGTGGCATCTGCCCGCGGACTACGATAATGATGGCAATATCGATTCGGTCACCGGCGGTGCAGATCCTCAGCTGTATCTAAGTCACGCCCCCGGGAAGTTCACGCGGCAGGCGGAAACATTCACGGGACTTACCGCGAATCAGGCGTGTGCCGACGACGTGGACGGTGATGGTGATGTCGACGTCTGGTTCATCGGCAAGGACGCCGTGCTGGCGCTGAACGATGGCAATCAGAACCACTGGATCGAGCTGCGCCCGCGGGGGATTCAGGAAAAGGGCAACGGGCCGTCGAACAGCAAGCGAGTGAACCACCAGGCGATCGGCAGTCTCGTCGAACTGCGCGTCGGGGACCGCTATCAAGCCGGCATTGTCGAGGGGCAATCGATCCGCTTCGGTCTCGGCAAGGCGACCAAGCCCGATGCACTGCGGATCGTGTGGACCAACGGCGTCCCGCGGGTGATTCTTGATCCGAAGATCGACATGGTACTGACTGAAGAAATGTTACCGATCGGGTCATGCCCGTATGTTTACACCTGGAACGGTGAGCGGTTCGAATTCTATACCGATCTCTTGTGGAACGCGCCGCTGGGGCTGAAGCACGCGGAAGATGTCGTTGCCGGTTGGCGCGAGTGGGAATATCTGAAGATCGACGGTGATTGTCTGAAACCACACCGCGACAAGTATGTCCTGCAGATGACCGAGGAATTGTGGGAGATCGCGTATTTCGATCAGGTAAAGCTGATCGCCGTCGATCACCCGGCGGATGTCGAGATCTTCACCAACGAAAAGGTCGGCCCGCCGGAGATCGCGCAGCCGAAGATCCACACCGTCAAGATGCCGCGGTTGCCGGTCGCCGCCCGCGATTCCCAGGGCCAAGACATTTTGCACGACGTGTTGCAGCGCGACGGGCATTTCACGAAGACCTACGACAAGAAAATCGCATCGGGACTGACGCCGGAGCATTACCTCGAACTGGATTTCGGTGACCTTGGTGACGCGAAACAGGTGACATTGTTCCTGACCGGCTGGATGTACCCGACGGACACGTCGATCAACGTGCAGTTCTCGCAGGACCCGACGATGCCCCGGCCGCGACCGCCCGCGTTGTGGGCCGTGGACGCCGCAGGAGAGTGGCGGGAAGTGCAGCCGTTCATGGGCTTCCCTGGCGGCAAAACGAAGACCATTGCGGTGGATCTCAGCGCGGCCGTCACACACGGCGACGCGCGGCTGCGGATCGTCACGAACATGGAGTTCTACTGGGATCACGCCTTCATCACAGTGGATGAAACACCGGTCGCGGTGCGGGAGCAGGAGTTGCCGCTGCAGCACGCAGATCTGCATTTCCGCGGGTGTTCGCAGGCGGTCTACCGGCCGTTCAACGGGCCGGAGTTCTATGATTACGATCAGGTGCGAACACAGCCGCAATGGCCGCCGCTGCGGGGACACTTCACCCGGTATGGCGACATCACGCCGCTGCTGCGGGATCGCGAAGATCATCTTGTCGTCTTCACGGCCGGTGATGAAATGACGCTCACCTTCGGGTTGCCACAGGAGCCGCTGCCCGAGGGGTGGGTGCGGGATTTCGTGCTCTACAACGTCGGCTGGGATAAAGACGCCGCCCTCAACACCGTGCATGGCACGATGGCGGAGCCGCTGCCGTTCCGCGAGATGAAAGTCTACGGCAACGGCGAGGAACGTCCGCGCGATGCCGCCTATGAAAACTATCTCCGCACCTACCAGACCCGTGTTCAGTCCACAAAAGCGTTCTGGAATCAGGTTCGCGACGGGCAGACCTCGCCGGTTCCCGCGACCCGGATCGAACGCTCCCTGCCTTAAGGAATGCCTACCGTGACCGTGTTTGATCGAAACGACTATGTCCATCCGCGGGATGAACTGCTGCAGACGATGGAGCGGATTTATCGTTACCGCATGACGACGACCTCGGGCGGGAATCTCTCGATCCGCGATGCGGATGGCGCCGTGTGGATTACGCCGGCCCGCATCGACAAGGGGGCGCTGCAGCGGGAAGACATCGTCTGCGTGAAGCCGGACGGATCAACGGGCGGGCGTCACCGGCCATCGTCGGAATTTCCGTTTCATCGGGCGATCTATGAAGCCCGGCCAGATTTGCGGGCGATCGTGCATGCGCATCCGGTCGCGTTGGTGGCGTGCAGCATTTCCGGCCGTGTGCCCGAGACGCGGCTGTTCCATCAGGGCCACCACGTCTGCGGCGAAGTCGGGTTTGCTCCGTATGCACTCCCCGGCAGCGAGAAACTCGCTCAGAACATTGCGGAGACATTTGCCCGCGGGCATCACTGCGTGGTACTCGAAAACCACGGCATCGTGGTCGGCGGACGCGATCTGACGGAAGCGTTTCAGCGCTTCGAGACCTTGGAGTTCCTCGCGCAAACAACCATTGCGGCCTCGATGCTGGGTGAATTACGGTATCTCTCAGATGAACAACTCGCGTTGTCGCGCCGACAAGCTGAAGTGTTGCCCGAAACCGCGCCGATGCCGCCGAGTAGTGCCGAGAAAGAACTGCGAAAGCAACTGCGCGATTTTCTGCGGCGCGGCTATCAGCAGCGGCTGTTCATCAGCACCGCGGGGAGTTTTTCGGCACGGCTCGATGAAGACGCGTTTCTGATCACACCCTATGCACGGGATCGACAGCGTCTGGAGATTGAAGATTTCGTGACGATCAAACACGGTTGCCGTTCCGCGGGTTCTACGCCGAGCCGCTCCGCGCGGATGCATCAGGCGTTGTATCAACGGCATCCGCAGCTGCAGGCAATCGTGACCGCGTACCCGGTGCATGCCACGGCGTTCTCGGCGACCCGGGCGGAACTGAACACGCGCACGATCCCGGAAAGTTATCTGTTTCTACGAGATGTCCCGCGGTTGCCGTTCGAATTGCCGTTCGGCGATGGAACGGCACTCGCCGAAGCGGTATCGCTCGACAATCCGATCGCGCTGCTCGACAACGACGGCGTGCTCGTCTGCGGTACCAGCGTGCTGGATGCGTTTGATCGGCTCGAAGTCCTCGAAACGACGGCGGAGGCGATCATTCAAAGCCGGCCGCTGGGTGAACTGGTGCCGATGCCCTCCAGCGTGATCACCGAACTGCGTCGTGCGTTCGGCATCGATCCGTAATGAACCGCTTGCGGTTTCGCGCCGCGAGTGGAGATCACCGTGAAGTCTCCGCAGGGCGCGAAACCGCGAAGCGTGGTAACAACACGACATTCGTTGACTCTCCGCATCATGCGATGTTCCGCGAACGCCACGTTTCTTGCGAGAGTCGTCGTTGCTCTAGAAATTCGTCGCGCGCAAAGTGCTTGTTTACGGGTCTTTACGCAATGGATGTCAGCCAGCCTTAACACTTTGGCATAGCGTTTTCTCAAGGTGCTCAGAAGCGTCTGCGTCTGTTGACGCGATGTTGCTTTTGAGGAAACAAGCGATGCCGCAGCCCGTGGTGGTGATTCTCAGCCGTGATCCGCAACTGACGGGCGACTTGCCGGGATGGCTGCAAGGCCGGGCGGAAGTCCGGGCTTGCGACAGCCTGGAAGAACTCGCCGATCTCGCGCGATGGGTCGAACCGCAGGGCATCGTCGCCGACTTCCGCCGCAGCGGTTCCAGCGGTGTCGAGCAGAAGACGCTGGATGTGCTGCAAACGCGCTGGCCGCAAGCTACCGTCGCGGTGTTGATGCCGGATCAGGGTCCCGCAAATCTGGAACAACGCGCTTCCCTGCAGAACCTCCCCGTCGTCAAAGGGCGGGTCGATCGGCAGACGTTGTTGCACGCCTTGAGCCGCTTGCTTGTTGAACCCACGTCCTCGAGTGATGACGAGCCGCCAACACCTTCTACGCCACCCGTCGATGACACGCCGCTGGCGTCGCTGACCGGCATCAGCCGTCGCTACGAAACCAATTCCCCGCAACTCAAGCAGGTGCTCGCCGACCTCGAAGTCGCGGCCCGGCACGACGTCACCATTCTGCTCATTGGCGAAACCGGTGCCGGTAAAACGTATCTCTCGCGGCTTATTCACGAAGTCTCGCCGCGCCGGCACGAACCTTTTCTGCCAGTCGCCTGCGGGGCGTTGCCCGCCGATCTCATCGAAAGCGAACTCTTCGGTCACATGAAGGGCTCCTTCACCAGTGCGCATCAGGACAAAGAGGGCAAGTTTCTCGCGGCGCGACGGGGCTCGATTCTGCTTGATGAAATCGATGTGCTCGGGCTCGAACAGCAGGTGAAGCTGCTACGCGTGATTGAGACCGGGGAATTCGAGCCAGTCGGTTCGAATCAGACGCAGCTCAGCCGGGCACGGTTGATTGCGGCCAGCAACCTCGATCTGCAGCCGCTCGTCGAACAAGGACGCTTTCGGCCGGATTTGTATTACCGGCTCAACATGTTGAAGTTCGTGATCCCGCCGCTGCGGCAGCGGAAGATGGACATTGTGCCACTCGCCCGTAAGTTCATGAGTCAGTTTGCGCTGAAGCATGGCGTGAAGATCGAACACGTCGATCAGAATTATCTGCAGGCGTTGTTGAATTACCCGTGGCCGGGGAATGTGCGCGAGCTCGAGCATGTCGTCCAGCGATCGGTCATCTATTGCCGGGACGGTGCGCTGACGGCGCAGCAACTGCCACATCACATTCTTTCCGGAACCGCGGGGCCGACGAATGATCCCACGGTCGTGTTGCCCGGCATGACACAACCGGTTGCGGCGATGATCATCGATGACCGCAGCCTCGGCGGACAGATGTCGCTGACCGAGAAAGAGATCATCGAACAGACGCTGTTCAAGAACAGTTTCAGCCGTACGAAGACCGCAAAAGAGCTCGGCATCAGCCGTGTGACGCTGTACAACAAGATGAAGAAATACGGCTTGTTGTCGTAGAGCTTGATGACATGAGCGGCACGGCGCTAGCCGCCAGTGTATCTAGAACGACTAAAGAACCGGCGGCTAGCGCCGTGCCGCTCACAAGAGCGTCAAATGCGCACGTAGAGCCGTTGGCGGTGCAGCCAATAAACGGTCAGCCAGAAGACGGCGAGCACCGCACACGCGGTCACGAGCGGTTCGTACTGCGAGCCGAAGACATTCGGCCAGCGGTCGCCGAAGTGACGGAGCAGCGTGTCGCGCGTCCAACCACGAAGAAGCTGCCCCATCAGATACAGCAGGATGGAATTCATCCCGGCGACCACCAGCGGGAACGACCACGCCCGCCAGCCGAGCACGTCAATCACGCCATAAAACGCGCTCAGCAACAGCAGCGTCCAGCCGGTGCTGAACAGCGTCCAACTCGGCGTCCAGATCCGTTTCACCAGCGGACAACCGCCGAAGTGATGCCACGCCCAACCGGCGACGAGCAGCAGCAGCCCGCAACCCACCAGCCAGCCGAGCGCCTCCGTTCGCGAGCGGGCTTCGCGCAGATAGCTGCCGGTCATCAGGCCGAACAGCATCGTCACCAGCGACGGGATAAAGTTCAGCGTCTGGTAGCCGCCTTTGTTGAAAACGAACTCCTTGTCACGCGGAAAGAGATTCAGGAACCAGCGGTCGAACTCGGCCGCCGGATTCGTGTGAATCTGCCAGTGGGCCTGGAATCCGGAGAGGTAGTCCCACTTCTCCGCCATGGCGTACCGTGACCAGTCCAGGTCGCTCAGCGGCAGTGGCCACATCGCAAACCACGCCCAGTATCCGGCAAGAATCACCGCCGCCACTGTCGCCTGCAACCACACCGGCCGGTTCCACAGCAGGAACAGAAACACGTATCCCAGGCCGATCTGAGTCAACACGTTCATGAACGTGAAATTGGTGTGCTTGTCCCAGTTCGAGGACAACCCAATTCCGAGTAGAACGAGCACGATTGCTCGCACGATGGCGTGTGAGAGCATGCTGGCGTATGAATCCCCGGCGAGATCACGCTTCGCATAGGAATACGGCAGCGACACGCCCACCATAAACATGAAAGACGGCTGAATCAGGTCCCAGAACGCGCAACCGGTCCAAGGGACGTGCTCGAACTGATAGCCGACGGCTTTCCAGAACGGGCTGTCCGGGAAATTCTTCGCCGTTGCGGCCAGCCCAAAGCCATTTGCCGCGAGGCAGATCATCACGAAGCCGCGATAGGCATCGAGCGAGATGAGCCGCGGTTCCGCCGGTCGCGATCGAGTCGGTACAGTCGACATGGGACAGTTCTCTTCACGCATGAAGAATGAGCACATGGGTGGCCGGGCTGGAGTGTACTCACGAAGCCCCGGAACAATCGACGCCAACCGTTCCGGGGCTTCCTCCCGTTGGTCGTCCAGCCCCGGCCACCTCGGTCTGAAAAGACACAGACTCTGGTTCAAGGTTGCAGTGAGTTCTACAGGCGCGCACCAGCGGTTAATCTACTCCGGTCGAAACGTGAAGACTATGCCGACGCCGTCACCACTGCCGCTGATTCTGCTCCCCGGGCTGGGCACCGACGCGCGGCTGTATGCTCTGCAGAAGATGGCGTTCCCACAGCTCATCGTCCCGGAATGGATTTCCCCCCAATGGGATGAATCGCTGCCCGACTATGCCCAGCGCATGGCCGCGGAAATTCATCCGGGCGGACCGTGTTACATCGGCGGAACTTCTTTCGGCGGAATGGTCGCCCTGGAGATGACGCGCCACTTGCCGGCACGGGCGTGCTTCCTGATGTCGACCATTCACTCCGCGCGGGAACTGCCGCTGTGGATGCGCGTGATGGCACCGACGGCGTGGCTGCTGCCGCCGTTCACCGATCGTGTGCTCTCATTGACCGGTTCACTGATCTTGAACACAGTCGGGCGATGGCTCCCGCCGTCCGGGAAAACGGTCTGCACGCATCTCAGCAAAACCCGTTCGCGCATCCTGCCGTGGGCCTGCCGGAATGTCGTCCGCTGGAAACCCGATCAGGAATGGCCGTGTCCGATCTTTCATCTGCACGGCGATCGTGATGTCATTTTGCCGCATCGCGGCACAACCCCAACCCAGTTAGTACCGAAAGCGGGCCATCTCTTGCCGCTGACGCATCCATTTGTGGTGAATGAATTTCTGCGCTGCAGCATCGAGCAGGTTGAAGAACGGCAACAAGACGCTTTTCAATCTTAAATGGAAAAGGCGGCAAGTCAGGCTGGCTGTGCGGGCCTCGGCAATCAGATTCAAGGTGACTCGTTGACATCTGCGGGATCAGAGGGGTAGAACGGTAGTGTGAATCTCGTTGTCCGACTGAGGGATCGGTCAGGCCGTGCTGTCGGTTCAGGGTTGTCGAACCGGTTGGGACGGCGTACGGCGGGGGACACAACATTGAGAGACGATTGATCCATGTCACAACGATTTGCATTTATGACAACGGTGTTGGGCGGCGCGCTCCTCGCAGCGGGTGAAGCCCGGCCGGTGTTCGCTCAATGGGACCCGTGGCTGCTCGGGACACGTTATCAGACTTCGTATTACGCCCCGTCTTTCTACGGCGGTTACTGGACCGGTTATGCCCCGGCTCCGGCGTACAACAATTGCTGTTACGGCCCGGTTCCGATGGGTGACTGCTGCTGTAACTCACCCTGTTCGTCCTGTTCAGGCGGCAACTGTGCCAACGGAAGCTGCGGCTTGAACGCGGCTCCTCCCGGATCGCCAAAACCGATTCCGGATACGGACAACGGTCGGCCGAACCGCGAGACGCCGGTTCCGGGACGCAACAGCCCCGGCGGTCGCAGCACATGGGACCCGACCGACGATCGCGATTTCGAAAACCCGAATCGCACGGGCACGGGCCGTGATCTCGACGACGCGCCCGCCCCCAAGTTCCGCTCCGGAACAGGCAGCGGAACGGGAACGGGCACCGGTACCAATCCTGCCGATGACGGCTTCCGCACCCGCCCCAATACCGGGACCGGGCGAACCGGAACGGGAAGTGGAACCGGAACAGAACTCGAAGGCAATCCGGATCCGTTCAAGGCAAATCGTCCAGAGCTGAATGATCCCGATCTGCCCGCGATTCCGGAACGGGCTCCGGCGGGCCCAATGGACGTGAAAGAAGAATCGCCGCTGGACGCCGATCTGGGTCTCGAATTGAAAGTGACGAGCCGCCCAGTGCTGAAGCGCGAACGGCAGGTCTTGCAGTCCCGGTTCACAACGCCATCGTTCGTCCGTACGCAGGCCCGACCGCGGACCCAGTTCACCGCGCCGCCGCAGGATGCCCGCATCGCCCGGCAATAACACACCGCGGTGTCAAACGATTTTCCGCAGGGACGGCCGTCAAAAGCCGTCCCTGTTTTCGTTGATCGAGTGCGCCGATTCGCGCTTGTCGAAGCAGATGTCCGGCAAGTATGTTCAAGGGAAGAACTCCC
>DASRYX010000724.1:0-2020 GCA_035686985.1 Planctomycetaceae bacterium
TTGCCACCGGAATGGAAGCGGCACTCGGCACTCGCCACGTTATCCATGCTCGGTTCGATCGACCAGACGATTTCCGGGACGCCCTCACCGCCGAGCGTCACGGTCTGCCGGCGGATTCCGGAGTCCGTTTCGCCGCTTCGCAGGGTAGTGACGCGGGCGCGGTGTCCGAGTTGCCATGACAACAGATCGAGGTCCATCAGCAGGTGCCGATCAACCTCGGCCGGGGACAGCAATTTCTCGGCGATCGTGGCCGGGGGAATGCGCCGGACGAATTCGACATAGTCCGGGCTGGTCTGTTTTGCGGAAGCCGCATGCCAGACGGCGGAAGCGCGGTGCGGGAAGACCGCCTGCAAGGGTGCCTGCGTTTCTTGTGCTGCAAGATTGAGTTCATAGGCAAAGAGCAACCCCTGCTGCGGATGCGGCAACACCCACAGCGGCGTTCCAGCCTGGGCGAACTTTCGCGCGGCCTCAAGAACGCTCGGTTCCGTGCCACCGATCAGCACGGCGTCCAGGCGGTTGTCAGCGAGCAATTCCTGCCACGCGTCGTGACGCACCAGGTTCGGCAGCGACAACGACATCCAGGGGTCATGATCGGTCGCCGAAACGACCGTGAATTCGGCCGCTGTTCGCCAGGCGTCGAGGAGCGCCGCCGCCCGGTCATCGCTGCAATACACTCCCAGTCGCATGCGGAACAAACTCTCACTAACGGACGATCGATCCACTCTTGCCTGTCACGTCTCGCCCCATTCTTACCGAGCCGCCTCCGAACAACCATCAGGCGTGGATGCCTCCCGGCTGATTTCCCAAAGCTGACAACGATTGCCCAACCAGTTATAGACATGGCGACTACATTCAGTATGATGACTTTCGTGAAGGTTTCGTGTCGTCTTCATTCAGGTTCATTCAGGCATTCTGCGATGCAACGTGCTTTCTTTCTGTCTGTGAGCCTCGTCTGCTGCGGCCTTAGCGGGACTGCATCGCTACGGGGAGAAGATCCCAAGCCGGAGGGGGATCCACATTTTGAATATCTGCTCAAACGGCTGGAGGCACTGACGGTTCGCCTCGATGCCCGTGAAGCGGCGCTGCAGCGAAAGCCGCTGTTCCGCTGGCAGAATCCCGTCAGTGGTGCCGATGGGGCCGTTTTCGTCTGGACCCTGCAGGACCGCCCGGTCGCGCTCGCCAAGACGCACCTCAATGATCAGAAGACACACTACGTCGAAACGATGGTGGCGGTCACTCCCAAACCGTTTCACGTCGAGAAGGACTCGCAAGGGTATTGGTCACCACCGGGCAGCGGAGTGAAGCCGGCAGTCGTGAAAGACGTCGATCCGCCGGCGGAGGCCGTCGGGGTGCGATTGACGCAGATGCGTGCCATCGCCCGGAACTATCGCTTCACCAGCTTCTGGGGTGAAGAAAACCGCAGCGAATGGGAGCTGCGACTGCTGTCGACGCCCCTGCATCGTTACCGCAATCCCGCCGCCGGTGTCATTGATGGCGCGATCTTCGGCTTCGCTCAAGGGACGAATCCCGAAGCGATCGTGGTGATCGAAGCCATCGAGACGCTGACCGGGAAACATTGGGAAGCGGTCCCGCAGCGGCTCTCGGGCTACGCGATCAAAGCGTGGCGGGAAGACGAACTCGTGCTCGACGTGCCCTACCTGCAGCGGACGCCGAACAACCTGTCGTTCTTCCATCTCTACGAGCGCCCGATGCCCTATCCATTCCCAAAGGCCGAAGCGAAGTCACCGTAATGCCGATGACGACGGGTGGCCGGGGCTGGAGCGTACTCGCGAAGCCCCGGCCACCCGTCGTCATCCGATCCGGGGCTTCCCTTCGGTCCAGCCCCGGCCACCCGTGAGGTCACCGTTCAACGGGATAAAGCACGCCGGTGAGCACCTCTTCGCCTTTCGCGGTGCGAACGAAGAGTTCCGGTGCCCAGGCCCGCAGTGCCGCATCATCGGTTGAGTCCTGCGCCGGTCGACGCCCCAATCCGTCGGCCCATGACACTGGCCGATCGAGA
>DASRYX010000725.1:0-14522 GCA_035686985.1 Planctomycetaceae bacterium
CCGCGCGCGGCATAGAGCACCGCGGTCTTCAAGCCGCTGAAACTGAATTTCAGCTGCGCATCATGCAGGAAGGAGCGCGGCAAACTCACGGCCTGGGGATTGCCGTTCCGCGCGAGTTTCTCGATCAACGGACCGCCCGGATAATCGAGGCCTAGGATCTGCCCGACCTTGTCGAAGGCTTCCCCGGCCGCGTCGTCAATGGTCGCACCCAACAGATCAAACTCGACGGGCGAATGGCAGTCATACAGATGTGTGTGACCGCCGCTGACAACGAATCCCGCGCACGGAAACGCCTCGGGGCCGGCGAGCAGTCGGCAGGCATACAGATGTGCCGCGACATGATTCACCGTGACCAGCGGGATCTCCAGTGCCCACGCCAGAGACTTCGCGGCGGTCAGGCCCACCAGCAGTGAGCCAACAAGCCCCGGTTGCGTGGCGACAGCAATGACAGTCAGATCACGCAGCGTGCAACCGGCGTTCTGCAGCGCTTCATCGATCACCGGCAAGATGCGCTCGACGTGCGCGCGGGAGGCGATCTCAGGGACAACACCGCCAAAACGCTCGTGCAGTGTGTGTTGCGTCGCGACCACATTTGATCGCACGCGGCGGTCCTGATCGATGACCGCCGCGGCGGTTTCGTCGCACGACGTCTCCAGCGCGAGCATCAACCGTGGTGGTGAAGAGTCGATCGCCACAGAGATCACACGCTGCGAACGCGAAGGAACGTCGTGATGTTGAACAGCGGCGTCAGGTCCGCCGCACCAGGAAAGGACTTCGGCTTGCCGGAAGTTTTCTTGTCCTCAGTCTTCTTTTCCGCGTCCTTCTTTTCTTCTTTCTTCTCTTCGGACTTCTCGTCCTTCTTCGTCTCGTCCGACTTCGGTTTGGCAAGCTCGGCCTTCACGGCTTCCATCGCCTTGGCGAATTGAGAGTCGACGTAATCCGTTTTGGGCGGCTCACCCGAGGTCCGCAGCACGTCGCGATCAGAGCGGAATTCGCGATACTTCTCCATCTCCTGAATCGACCATTTCACTTCATAACCGCTGTCCGGGGTGACGCCCCATTCATCGGTTTCTTTGGAGTTCGGGAAGCGGTGAATGTTTTTTCCGCTCGGGCGATGGTAGCTGGCCGTGGTGAGCTTGAGCGCGCTCTTCCCGCCTTCGAGCTCGATCACGTTCTGGACGCTGCCTTTGCCCCAGGTGCGCTCGCCGACGATGATCGCCCGCTTGTCGTCCTGCAGGCACGCTGAGACGATCTCGCTCGCGGACGCGCTGAACCGATTGACCAGAATCGCCATCGGGAAGCCGCTGTAAGTCCCGGCTTTCTTCGCGCGGACGACTTGTTCTTCCGTGTTGCGGCCCTTCGTGCTGACGATCACGCCCTTTTCTACAAACATATCGGCAATCGAAATCGCCGCGGGCAGCAGTCCGCCCGGATTGAACCGCAGGTCGAGAATCAGCGCTTCCATCCCCGCGTCCTTGAGCTGCTTCATTGCCTCTTCCATTTCTTCCGTGCTGTTGCGGCTGAAATGGGTCAGACGAATGTAGCCAACCTTCGGCTCACCCGGCAGCAGGAACGACCAGGTGCCGTCGGAGTTGTAATGATCGCCGATGACGGTCGCCGTCTTGATGATCGCACGGACAATTTCCAGCGTCTCGGGCTTCGTGCTTCCCTGATGCAGCACCGTCACCTTCACCGCATCACCCGGTTTGCCGCGCATGAGCTTGACGGCGTTATCCATCTCGCGACCTTCGCCGAATTCCGCGGTCGGCTTGCCGTCGATATCGACGATCCGGTCACCCGCCCGCACGCCGGCTTTGTACGCTGGGGTCCCGGGCAGCGGCGTCATCACCATCAGTTGCCGCGTTTTCGGTTCGATGGTCACCTGAATTCCGATGCCGCCGAATTCCTGGTCGACGATCGTGTTGAACTGGTTCAGCTCTTCGGGGTCGATATAAGAGGAGTACGGGTCGAGTTCGCTGATCATGCCCCGCATGGCCCCTTCAATGACCTTGCGGCGATCGGTCGTCGTCACATAGTTGCGGTCAATCTGCTCGAACGTGTCGACAAACAGCTTCAGAAGCTCAAAGTACTCGTCATCGCTTTTGTTGTCTGCAGCTGGGACCGTCGCCGCGCTGCCTAGGACAAAGACGAGCCCCCAAACGATCGACATCAAACCTGTTCGCCAACCCTGCATGACCAGCACTCCTCGCTGACGGTGCGCAGCACGGCCTGTTGACCGCGCATCCCTTGGCAGCGAATCAACAAACATTCATTGACTCTAGGCGTTTTGAACGGACCGGGCAAGTGCGTCCACCGCAGTTTCTCGAAACCCGCACGGCTTTTCCGCACGCTGGTTTTCGCTACCATGAGTGGAGCGATGCCATTGTGTCCGCAATCCGCGGCTTTTTGAAATTGGGAGGGCGAAGCTCCCGCTGAGCCGATGCGAGGCAGCACGCTGGGATTCAGCGCGGCTCAGCAGGAGCTTCGCCCTCCCAAGATACCGGTGAGGAACGCCGAGGGATGGCAAAGGTCGAAATCAGGAGGGGACTCGACCCGGCCGGGCTCACGGAGTCCGTGCTGCAGGACTATCTCGCGCACCGTGAGCAGTCCGGCGGAACTACGACGCTGTGGCTGACGCCCACGCGGCGTTCGAAGCAGGCGCTGCTGGAACAACTGCTCGCCCGGTCTGCGCGGGCTGTGTTTGCCCATGGTGTGAAGACGTTTGACGAATTCTCCGAATGGCTGGTGACGCGGGCGGATCGCCCTGCGAGCCGCCTCTCGCCGATGGTGCGTCGGCTGCTGCTGCGGCGAATCACTCGAGAGCTCGAAAGCAGCCGCGCGTTCCAGCATTTCCGCGGCGTAGCGAGTACCGCCGGATTTCTGGATGTCGTCGCCAGCTTTATTGCCGAATTGAAAAGCGACGAAATCTGGCCGGAAGATTTTTTGAAGGTGATTCGCAAATCGGGTCGAACCGCCGAGCGTGACCGTGAGTTGGGCGTTGTCTATCAGCGCTATCAGGACATCCTGCTGCAACGGTCATGGTATGACAACGAAGGTCGAACCTGGTTTGCCCGGACGCTGCTGTTGGAGGGACATTGTCGGGAACTGCCTCCCTGGTCATTGATCGTCGTCAACGGTTTTTCCGATTTCACGCGTCCGCAATACGAAATGCTGTCGGAGTTGTCGGAGCGGACCGAACGACTGATTCTCACGCTGACCGATGACCCGGCCGATGGACGCACGGAATTGTTTGAAGCGTGTCGTGCAACCGGCAAAGGGTTGGCGATGCGGTTTCCTCAGCGGGCCGAGATGTCGCTGAAGCAGACGAAGAGCGACGAGCCCCCTTTCTGCCGTCCAATCCGCGAACATCTCTTCGGCAATCCGCGCCACGTGCCGGCCGCGAAATCGGCCGACGGTTTGGAAGTCATCGCCGCGACGGGACAGGAAAGCGAATGGCGGGCTGTCGCGTTACGGATCAAGGCGTTGCTCGGCGCAGGAGCACGCCCCGGTGAGATCGTCGTCGGCGTGCGGAGTCTGTCAGAAGAAGGGGGCATTTGGAGTCGCGTGCTGCGGGCCGCAGGGCTGCCCGTCTGGACCGAAGCCGAACCGCCGTTGCGGCAGGAAGGACTCGTCAAATTCCTGATCATGTCGTTGCAGGCGGAGGCCGAGGACTGGGAGTATCATCGGCTGACGGCGGTGCTGAGTTCGTCGTTCTTTCAGCCAACGCAACTCGGAAGCGTTACCGAAGTGACGACGCGTGGACGGGCGGTGTCGTCCTTGCTGCGAAGCCTGCGGATTCCCGGCGGACGCGCGGCCGTGCTTGAGATCACCGCCCGCGTGGCGGAAAGCGAGCCTTCGTCATCGCGCCGTGATGAGGAAGCGCTCGATCAAACGATCGACGAAACCCGTGCGCGTGCAATCCTCGCGCGACCCGTCTTGAGTTTTTATCACACGATCACCACGTCGCTCCGACGGAAACACACGCTCCGGCAATGGATCGATGTGCTTGCGGAATTCGTCATCGCGACCGGTGCTGCCCGCGATCCCGCCGATGCTGTGCTGTGGGACTATCTGCAACGCCTTTTGCGGGATGCGGCGGACGCCGAGGCGGACTGGACATCCTCCCCGGTCGTGCTCGATCAGAATGAATTTCTGGCGGAGTTTCGCGACCTGCTCGCCAACGAGACCCGTGATCCGCCACCGGAATCGCGAGGCTCTGTGCGGGTGCTCTCCATGGATCAAATACGGCACGTCGACACGCCGCATCTGTTTCTTGTCGGCTTGACCGAAGAAAGTTTTCCCCGGCGGCGGGCGGATGATTGCCTTTTCAGCGATGCCGAGCGGGAACGTCTCGCGGAGGCGGGCTTGCCGCTGCAGCACGCCGCGCGTCACCAGCAGGAAGAAGCGTACTACTTCTGGTCGCTGCTGGTTCGCGCCCGGCAGACACTCACGCTGAGTTACGCTGCGGTCAACGCGCGCGGACAACCTTCGTTTGCGAGTCCGTATGTGATCGCACTCCAACGGTTATTCGCGCCGGGAGTCCTGCCGGTTCACAAAGAAGGGCAGCTCGATCCCATTCCCTCGCAGAACGAAGTCCTCACGGGAACCGACCGCCGGCTTGTCGCGATGGAGGCCGCACGTTCCGGACGCAGCGGCTGGCTGCGTTCATTGGGTGAGTCTCCTGAAACACGGCCGATGACCGCGAATCTCCTCGCCGCCATCGACATGGCGGCCGCCCGTTTTTCGACCCCCGGCTTTACCGCCTATGAAGGCCGTCTGAGCGAAGTCACGAATCAACGCCGGCTGCGGGAACGCTTTGGTCCGAACCGGCAATTCAGCGCCACGGAGTTCGAATCGTATGCGTCGTGTCCCTTTCGTTTCTGGCTGAGTGTCGTCATGGATATCGAGCCGTTGCCCACACTCGAAGAAGGGACCGATCACCTGCGCCGCGGCGTCGTCGTGCATGATGTTCTTGCTGAGATGCGCACCACGATGGCCGGCATTCCTGCGGAAGAATTAACCGAACGGTTCGGGCGGCTGGTCTCGCAGCGGCTGCAGCGGCAGGTCAGTGAAACGGAGTTGCAGCAGGCTCTCACGCGTCTGGAGGAGCGGTTGCTCAATGACTGGGGAGGTGCCTATGCCCGGCAGTTCACGCAATACCAGGAACTCGTGCAGCAGCGCTGGGAGTCCGGCTGGCAGATTGCAGAGCCGGAAATCCCCTTCGGTGATGTGCCGCGTCGACCAAGTGAAGACAAGCTCAAGATTGCGCCACCGCTGGAATTCAGTGACGGTTCCGAGACGGTGCTGGTCCGCGGACGCATTGACCGTGTCGATGTCGCATCGATTCAGGGCCGCACGGTCTACAACGTGATCGATTACAAAACCGGTAAGCCCCCGCGCTTTTCGACGGAGGATGTCCGTTCCGGTCGCGCGGTGCAACTGGTGTTGTATGCCCTCGCAGTGAAGCGCCTCGGACTAGTCGCGAATGATGCGCTGCCGTTTCAACTCGGTTACTGGGCGGTTCGTGAAACAGGCTTCAAGACCGGCATGAGCCAACGCGGGTTTTCGCCGCTTGATACCGCGGTGTGGGAATCGCTGGAGGCGATGCTGTCGACCATTCTGCCACGACTGGCTTCCGGGATTCGCAGCGGCGAATTCGTCGTCGATAGCGCTCATCTTGATTGCACCGGGCATTGTGCCTACCGCACCGTCTGCCGGGTCAACCAGGTCCGTCCAATCGCCGAAAAACTGCGGAAATCGCGGTCCCTGCAGATTCAGCCGGATCCGACTCCTGCCAAGGAAGAACGCTCGTGACGCCGTTGCGCGGAATCTGGATTGGTGATGCGGAACGCGATGAATTTCGTCCTGTTCTAAGTCGGCTGCAACGTGACAAAGACCTGCATTGGACATTGTTCTCGACGGTCACTCAGTTTGCAGAAGCGAAACCCTTATCCGATGCGGTGATCATCGGTGAGAGTTGGCCCGACGAGTTTACCGCCGACGATGTCTCGCGGTTGATTACGACCGCACCGTTGGCCCGCATGATCTGCATCACCGGTGCGTGGTCGGAAGCGGCAGGGCGCACGCGCTCGCACTGGCCGCCGGCGTGGCGCGTCCCGTTGTGGGATGCGGTTACCCGACTTGAACGCGAACTGACGGCCCTCCGCGCGTGTCAGAGCGGCACGACATCGACATCATTTCCCGCATGGACGGCGAGTCGTCAGGAGACCTGGTTATGGCAACACACAGAATTTTCTCCCCCGGTTTCGCCGGCAGCAGCGCGAACGGTCTGTCTCGAGGAACTCACTGACCCAGCATTGGCCGCTACTCTTTCAGAGTGGTTACGCTGTGCGGGGCATCGGGTGGATAGTCAGGATGCCGACATTGTGCTGCTCGACGCCGACCCGTGGTCACCGTTCCTCCGAGATCGTTTGATCAGGGCTCTTGCTCGCCGATCCCGTTCCCTAGCGGTGGCGCTGACGGCGTGGAACACGCCCTCGCTCCGTGAAGAACTCGCTGCGATCGGCATCACTCACGTTGCGGACAAACTATCGCCGGAGTCTCTGCTGCGAGTTCTGTCCGAAGTGCCATCCGTCACGATTTGAGACACTGCCATGAACCCCACGCAGCTCCGCAAAATCGGCATCCCGGACGATGCGATTCCGGACGCCATCCAGGCGTTGCAGATCGCGATCTCTTCTGGTGCGCTAAACAGCAAAGATGTGAAATCGCGACTCGCGCAGATCGTTGCGGATCCGTCAGCACACGTTGCCGACCCACAGTTTGGAACGGTAGCGCAGCGGCTGTTGGAACCCGATGACGCGCCGCTCACGCCGATTCCCTACCGCACCTGGGGCTCGGATATCGATCCCGCAGCTCACGGCCAGATGCGGCAGGCCTGTTCGCTACCAATGGTGGTCGGCGGCGCCTTGATGCCGGACGCTCACGTCGGATACGGCTTGCCGATCGGCGGCGTCCTCGCGCTCGACAACGCCGTGGTGCCGTATGCCGTTGGTGTCGACATCGCCTGCCGCATGAAACTCAGTGTCCTCGATATCGAACCGGACGAAATGGACCACCGTTACGAGCGGTTTCGAGCCGCTCTCGAGAACGGAACGCGCTTCGGTGTGGGCAGTGAACATCAGACCCCGCAAGACCATCCCGTGATGGATGAAAACTGGTCGGTGACGCGCATCACGCGCGAGCACAAGGACAAGGCACGGCGACAGCTTGGAACATCGGGATCAGGCAACCACTTCGTGGAGTTCGGGACGCTGACCATCACCGCGCGCGATGAACAACTCGGGCTTGATGCCGGCAAATACACCGCACTATTGAGCCACAGTGGCAGCCGCGGGACTGGTGCGGCGGTCTGCGATACCTACAGCCGCATGGCTGAGGCGCGACTGCCGAAGAAATACCGTGAACTCGGACGACTCGCATGGCTCAGTCTGGATGACGAAGCCGGCCAGGAGTATTGGGCGGCGATGAATCTGATGGGCGATTATGCCGCCGCCAACCACGCGGTCATTCACCGTCTCGTGTCCAAACTGCTCGGAGCCCGAGTCGTCTCTGGTGTGGAAAATCATCACAATTTTGCCTGGAAGGAGCGTCACCAGGGTCGTGATGTAATTGTGCATCGCAAAGGGGCAACACCCGCAGGACCGAATGTCCTCGGCATCATTCCCGGATCGATGGCCTCTCCGGCGTTTGTCGTGAAGGGCAAAGACCATCCGGAGAGTTTTTCGTCGGCATCGCACGGTGCGGGACGCTGCATGAGCCGGACCGCGGCGCGCGACAAGTACAGCTTCCGCGCGGTGCAGAAAGACCTGCTCGCGAAAGGCGTACACGTCCTCTCGGCAGGCTCAGACGAAGTCCCCTTCGTGTACAAAGACATCTTGAAAGTCATGCAGGCGCAGACCGATCTCGTCGACGTGATCGCGCGCTTTGATCCGAAAATTGTCAAAATGAGCGATGACGGCCGTGCGGAGGATTAATCCCTCACCACGCGATGGTGGAAGGCAAATACCCGCACGAAACATGGTACTTACCAGCGACGTGAACAGGCAGTGCATGTGCCGACGGGAACACTGCCTTGGTTCTTGACTGGGCCGCTAAAATGACAGAGTAGGTTTGTCGTTTTAGGAGCCTGAATGATGTCCACCGAATTGCCCGACCTCTTAAAGAGCGTCGTCGATGAACTACTGAGCCGGTTTGAACGACTGGATGCCCTTGAAACAGAAATTGCAAAGCTTCGAGATGAAACCCGCGCTATTACGCAACTGGTCGGCGAATTGAAGACCGGACTCGGACGTCGCCAGCCCGCAATTATTCCTCTCGAGAAACCCCCGGTATCGACATCCGCTTACGCTCCCGTCGCCGTTGTTGTCCCGCCTCTTGAAGCGCCTTCTCCGGCTCCCATCGCTGCGGCACCTGCGGAACCGATTGTTTCCTCTGCTCGTACGGGAACGATGCAGTCGTTTCGCGAATCACGGCCGGCGGTATTCCCGCCAGGTATTGAATCGGGCATAGAACGCGATCCAGAAGCCCGCTTTGCTGAAGACGCCCCCAGACGACCGTTTGTTAAGTCATTGCCCGCGACAGACGAAGAACTCCCGCTGATCGAGCAGCGCTGTCGTCTGAAGGCCGAAGCCTGCCGCTGGGCCGAAGAACGGCGGCGGCGAGCTCAGCAGACTCCCGATTTCCGCAGCGAGGTCGAGCCCAGAGATCGCGATTTGATCGCCCAGGCAAAGCAGATTCCCGATTGCTTCTTGTGGATGTCGCACCCATCCGCTCCGAATCCTGCCGATCCGAACGAATGGCTGGTTCTGGCCGGTTGTTTCGACGCGTTAGCCAACGGCGTGGGCTTGATGCAGCGCCTGCTCGAAGAAAATGAAGAAGGCACCGACGCGTTCCAGCAGGCCGTCGATTTGCTTGCCGAGGCACAGTCCGCTGTGCGAATCGCCGTGTTGCGGATGGATGGTCCGCCGACCGATCACGATCAGGCCCGGGTATTCGGCTGGTTGAAGATGCAGGCTTCAAACCGCCAGATTTTCATTCGCCGGTTTATGCGGCTCGACGACCCCGCCGAACCGGCCCGCTGGGGCGATCTCAACAAGCGTGTCATGGAACTGGCCGGCCGTTGGGATGAAAGTCGCCGCAAAGTCACGAACCGGAAGAAGATTTTTGGTCGACTGCGGTACAAACTGTCCCAAGTCGCGAACGCCGGCTCCGAGGCGCAGTCATTATGGATGACCATCGCTGAAGACGTGGATGAACTGGTCAAAAGCGGAACGCCCCCCAGTAATCTGGAACTGCGTGACTTGCTGGCGGATCACATTGAGCAATTGCCCGAACTGGCGACGATGCCCGCGGGTTTTCAACTGACCATCCGTGAGATCGACAAGCATCTTGCAACCGCCCCGCCGCGGGACGACGACGATGACAGTCCGGCGTCCGACCCGCTGTTCAATGAAGTCGCCGAGATGCTCGCCGGCAAGGCGGTGATTCTCATCGGCGGCGAGCGCCGCCCGCATGCCGCCGAATCCATTGAGCACGCGTTTCTGTTGTCGGAGCTGATCTGGATCGACACCCGCGCCCATGAATCGACCGCGGGATTCGAACCGTACGTCGCTCGCCCGGAAGTGGCGATGGTGCTGCTCGCGATCCGCTGGTCCAGCCATTCGTACGGCGAAGTGCAAGATTTCTGTCGTCAATACGGCAAGCCGCTCGTGCGTCTTCCCGGCGGCTACAACCCACGCCAGATCGCCGCCCAGATTCTCGATCAATGCAGCAACCGCTTGACGGTTGGTTAGTCACATTCAATGCAAACAAAAGGAGCCCGTCTCTAGCTTGTCGAGACGGGCTCCTTTGCAAATGTCACTGACAGAACATTACGGTGCCGCGACCATTTCGGTGGTCAGCAGTTTGCCGGCCTGGTGTTGTTCTTCGCGGATGATGTCCATCGGCTCGACGACATCGTCCACCTTCGGGTCGAACAGATCGCCGATGAGCAAGTCGGTGAGATGCCCCTTCAAGTGCGGATAGCGCTGGACGAACTTGCCGAAGCTGAAGCCGTCGTAGAACTCGCACACCAGCCGCCGCATCCGATCGATGCCGCGAACGTAGTCCGGACCCCAGTGACCGAGTTGGGCTTCGGATGTGTCGCCCTTTTCCAGACCTTCGACAATCGCGTCGGCCGCGAGCGAGCCGGACTTTAAAGCGAGCAGCACGCCCGAGGAATAGAGCGGATCGAGGAAGCCGAACGCGTCCCCGACGAGCACCCAGCCGTCGCCGGCGATTTTCTTCGCTCGATACGTGTATTCCTTCTGTACGCGGAAGGGTGCGACCCGCTCGGCACCGTCGAGTCGCGGTTGAAGTCCGGGACAACGGCCGACCTCTTCAAAATAGATCTGCTCGTGATCCTTGGTGTCGCGGTTCTTGAACAGGTAATCGTAAGAAGCGACCACGCCGACGCTGACGATATTGTCATGCAGCGGGATGTACCAGAACCAGCCTTTCTTCCCGGCGACCTGGAGCACATGTGTCGCTCCCTCGTCTTTGCCGGTGTCACGGTACGCGCCTTTCCAATAGGTCCAGAGCGCCGCCTTCTTGAGCTGGGGATCCCATTCGCGGAGTTTGAAGTGGTCCATCAGCAGCGCACTCTGACCGCTGGCGTCGACGACGACATCGGCGAAGTGATCCTCGACATCACCCCCCTCTTTCGCGACGCGGACACCAATCGCGCGGGTGCCGTCGAACAGCACCTCGTGCACGCGGGCGCCTTCATGCACTTCGACGCCTTGCTCTTCCGCGTTGCGGAGCATCATCAGGTCGAATTCACTGCGAAGCACCTGCCACGTCTGCGAGCACTCGTGGGGCTTGTTGTCCCAGAAATAAAACGGCTCGGACAACTTGCCGTGCTGCGTGACGAATTGAACGCTGTGCTTCTTGACGAAGTGGCTCTGCTTCATCTTGTCGAGCATCTTAAGGCGCTTGAGCACCCAATACGTTTCCGGGATCAGCGACTCCCCGATATGAAACCGCGGGAAATGCTCCCGTTCAAACAGTCGAACCTTGCGCCCGGCCTGGGCGATGAGTGTCGAAACCGTGGCACCTGAGGGGCCGCCACCAATGACGATGACATCGGCGCGATTTGAAGAGCTTGCGGGCACGATGAGGCACCTTTCCGTCGAGTCGCAATTCACCATAAGACACGAGACAGAACGTTATAGGCAATTATTCGCCATCGGCAATTCAATGTCAAGACAACAGTTGTTTTGACGGTATTCTGTCGTGCTCAGGCCAAACGTCAATTTGATACATGCTTACTGCAGAGGCACCAGTTCATCAGCGGCTGAAGTTGACGGGGTGTCCTTCTTCACGGCCGACGGGAGCGCCGGGAGGGTTCCGTAGAGGGCACCGTCCTCGTCGAACAGCAGCACCACATTGATATGCCACCGCTCTTTGTCGGGTTGCGGCCACACATCGCAGTAGAAGGTGGACTTGCTGCTTCCCGTGCTGAAGTTCCCGACGATTCCCGCTTTTTCCAAGCGCTCAATCGCTTCGTCGCGCGGGGTGCCGAGAGGCGCGATTTCCAGAATCTTCGCGGTCTGTTCCGCAATCGGCAGCGGACAGGGGGTCAACGGCGGCGCGGGAGTGAGCTGGCAGCCGCAGAACGCCACGACGAGAAGCACTGCCCATGGTCTCGATTGCATTCCGGCTGCTCCTTCCCCTGAAAAGTACCGGGCTTTTATGTCAGAAGTGAGTCAGCGTCAAGGGAATCCGTCGCTGCACAGGAAATCGGCTTGGATGCGCATTCTCTGCGCTGTCAGTTCTTAAGCGAATTTCACTTCGACCGCACTCTGAAAAAGATGTTGATCGCATCTCTCGTAGAAGTAGGCGGTTACGCCATTGTATGCAGCCGTGCTGATTTCTCAGGCACACGACTTGCGTTCATTGTCTGACGTTCAATTTGTTGGCAAAGCCGCGAGCCGCCCGGGAAGTCTCCTTCACTGTGGCTGTCTCCCAATATGCCCGATTCGTCGGGCGGCTCATGCCGTTTTTGTGTTCGACGTGTGTCACATCAATCGACGAGACAAGGAGAGCGAAATGCAGGTGAGAGCGTGGATGAGCTGGCGGCCGTTGACGGCAGTCGCTCTGTTGGGCCTCTTGTGGACGACAATGGGGGCGAATCCAACCTTCGCTCAGGATCCCCCGGCGGAAGCGACGCCTGCTGCGGCTCCGGCTGAAGCAACTCCCGCGGCTGCCCCCTCCGCCGCACCAGCAACGCCTGCACATCTGGCTGGCAAGTATGACACCGGTTCGACCGCATGGATTCTCGTCAGCGCTGCTCTTGTCTGCTTCATGATGCCCGGCTTGGCGCTGTTCTACGGTGGCATGGTGCGGGCGAAGAACGTCCTCAACATGTTCATGTGCGTCATGGTCTGCATTCCGCTGATCACCGCCCAATGGGTGATATGCGGCTACAGCATGGTCTTCGCTGTTCCGTCTGCCATCGCAGTTGACGCGGGCAAGAAGGACGATGGCACCGACAAGCCAAAGCTCAGCTACCTCGGCTGGGACCCGAACCTCGTCATGCTCAGCTCCTTTGGGAAGCCTGCCACCGACAAGCCCGGTTACACGACCGACCTTGTCAGCGGTGATACGGAAGGCTCGATCGCCAATGGAATTCCGGAATTGCTGTTCTGCATGTACCAGATGATGTTCGCGATCATCACCCCCGCGCTGATTGTCGGGGCATTGGCCGAACGGGCCAAATTCTCCGCATGGTGCCTCTTCGCGGTGCTTTGGGCCACGATCGTGTACGACCCGGTGGCTCACTGGGTGTGGAACGTGAATGGCTGGATGTTCCAGGCGGGCATGCTGGACTTCGCCGGGGGAACGGTGGTGCACGTCCTCGCCGGGGTTTCTGCTCTGGCGTTGATTCTGATTCTTCCGAAGCGCCGCGGCTATCCGAAGGTACCCATGATGCCTCACAGCATCGGCTGGACGTTGATGGGAGCCGGGCTCCTCATGGTTGGCTGGTTCGGCTTCAACGCCGGTTCGGCTGTCGCGGTGGGCAAAGACTTCCTACCGATCGCGGGGGGAGTGGCTGCCCTCGCCTTTGCCACGACGGCGATCGCGGGTGGTGTTGCCGCAGGGTCGTGGATGTTCGCGGAGTGGATTTACATCGGCAAGCCGACCGCGTTGGGTCTGGCCTCGGGCATGGTCGCCGGTCTCGTCGTGATCACGCCTTGTGCCGGTCACGTTTCTCCGGGTGGAGCACTCATCATCGGAGCCATCGGCGGCGTCGTCTGCTTCATCGCGGTGCAGTTGAAGAATGTCTTCAAGTATGACGACTCGCTCGATGTTGTCGGTGTCCACGGTGTCGGCGGGGCTCTCGGAGCCATCCTCGTCGGTCTGTTCGTAATCCGTCCGGAACTCGATCCGGCTGTTCAGGTGGTGCTGCAAGCGAAGGGTGTGCTCATCTCCGGACTCTACGCCTTCGTGTGCTCGCTGGTGCTCGGGTTCATCATCCACAAGACGATTGGTTTCACCGTGGATGAAAAGACCGAAGAAGAAGGTCTCGATATCAACGAGCATGGCGAGTCGGCCTATCGCCTCGTGTGAGGTTCAACCAAAGTCGGCATGAGGTCGACTGCGGATGTTCGTCACGGATGATGAATCAAGGTTGTCTGCCCCCGGCTTGCTGCTGCGAGCCGGGGGCATCTTTTTTTGTGAGTTACAGACGGCGCAGAACCATATTGGCAGAAAATGCCCGCATGGAATTCAATCCCGCAATCACTTAGCAATCGGTTTCTTACATTGACGAAAGAGAACGTAGTCGCGACAACAGAAGATTTGACACAACGGACTTAGCGGCAGGCGAACTTTGATCACGAAATATGATCCCCATGACTGGACGAGCCACCTCCTGGACATCAACGGCTCGCTGGTGCGCGAAACACTCAGCCGCGTCAGCCTTGCGGTGTTCACGGCAACGATCATTGTCGTTCTGCACAAACTGGAGGTGCTGAACACCCACATTGAGATCCCGGAGACGGCGCACAGCTTCATCGGCGCCGCGTTGGCTCTGCTGCTGGTGTTCCGCACGAATGCGTCTTACGACCGGTTCTGGGAAGGCCGGAAACTGTGGGGCGGCATCGTCAATGAGACTCGCAACATCGCCCGGCAAGCGACGGTCTGGCTGCGAGAAGACCCGCGACGGGTGAAAAAACTCATCCTGTGGACGATGTGTTACCCGCATGCCTGTCGCGGAAAACTGCGCAACGAAATTGAGCTGGGCTCCGCTCAGGAGGAATTGCCGCCCGGAGAGATTGCGGAAGTGCTCGCGGCTCAACACACCCCGCTGGCGGTCGCGAGAAAAATGACGGCGATTCTGGAAGACGCACGCCGGGAATCGCTGCTGAGTGACTACGCCGCCGTGGCGGCGGATCAGAATATCCAACTTCTGATCGATTACATCGGCGCGTGCGAACGGATTCACGCCACACCGATTC
>DASRYX010000726.1:0-4054 GCA_035686985.1 Planctomycetaceae bacterium
CGCTCCCGCAGCAGGTGTTTCCTTTGCGGCTCGCTTATTCTGCGGAGACGACCCCGATCTCCAGTTTGCCCAGCACCGTCATCAGCGGTGCGAATGAAGAGAGCGGGGCAATGGTGTCGTCATCGGCGAAAGTGATGTCGGCGAGTTTGATATGCGTCGCCCCGATCCCGCCGCGACCGAGAGTGCCATCGAGTGGGACCCACTTTCCACCTAGTCGCGCTTCGGTCCACATGTGGCCGCCTAAGGCTTGCAGAGAATCGACGTAAACCAGCCCGACCGCGATTCGCGAGGGGATTTTCTTTGCCCGCAGCATCGCCGCGAGCAACACCGCGTGTTCGGTGCAATCACCTTGGAGATTGCGCGCAACTTCCCCCGCTGAGGCGAGTGCCGTCGAAAAATCCTTCTTCGTCAGTTTGTCGCGGACATATTTTTCCATCGCGCGGGCGATCTGCGCGGCATCGGTGAGATCGCCGGCGGCGAGGCGGGAGTGTTCCTGCACGCGCTCGTCATCGGATTGCAGAAATCGCGACGGTTTGAGGTATTCTTCACCGACGTCTTCCCGCGCGGATTCGTTAGGGATCGGCAAGGCCACTACGGTCAACTCAGCGGTTTCTGGCCCCGTCGATTTCACGGACTGCGTATCGCCGGTGGGCAGGACTTTCGCCGGGTTATCTTCCTTGATGGTGATCTTGTAGACCACCTTTTTGGTTTCATACGGCCGGTCAATCTTGGCGGTTTTGACCAGGGTGCTGACGCCCAGATCGAGGTCGGCGACGGTGAGGGCCTTCATGGCGTCTTCCTTCGAGACCGTCCACGTCACCATCTCCGTGCCGAGCATGTTGGTCGAGCTCTTCACGGTCTGGCCCGTCGCATCAACCCAGGCGTTGGTGACGATTCCGGGCAGCAGCGAATTCGCAACTTTCATCTTCTGCAACGATTTCGATTCGCCGTCGAGCAGCGTGATGGTCTCCATCCCGCCCGCGGTGACGGTGAGCGTGCCCGGCTTGCTGAACTCGGGGAAAAAAGCGTCAAATGTCTTGGTTTCGCCGGGTTTCAATGGGTTGATGCGGAGCAGACGGTCCTGAAACGTCGGCGATTTCACGCCCTCTTTCCAAGGCGCGGTCGATTTCTTAACGCGGTTATCGACGGTCGACTCCAGCTGCAGTTCCTTGCCCTTCACGGTGCCGGTGGTCGAGGACGAACTCGCGGGCGGGTTCGCCATTTTGAAGCGGAATTCGAGCAGATCCCCGTCAAGCGTTTCCTCGGACGCCAATGAGGTATTCATCTTCAGCGTCTGGCCAAAGCGGCGGATGACCATCTGCGTTTCCGCCGAGGTATGCACGACCGGCTGGCCATCCACCTCGCGGGGATCGACCAGCACCCGGGCATAGCCCACGCGCTGCCCGCTGAGAAAAATCGCCTGCCACGTTTCTTCCCGTTGGGGTACGGGCAGCTTTTCCTCCGCACCGGAGCAGGGGAACGGCAGGCAACAGACGAACGCCAGACAGCAGCGAGTCGAAAACGATTTCACGTTCCATCCTTTCACCGGGACAAGACTTCCGTGGGGGCAATCCTTCAGCGTAAACGCGGAACGCCTGAATGGAAAGACCCTTCTGTCATCGCGGGGGTTTCGTATGTTGTCGCGCACGGTCTGTCTTCTTACAATGCTCGGGATTTGGGTCGCCGGCGGTCGGGCACAGTCCGCGCCTCGACGTCTTTCTTTGGCAGACCCGGCAGCAAAGCAGGCAGGTGATGGCGAACTATTTCTTCACGAGCGAATCGGTGAGCATGGGACACCCGGACAAGGTGTCGGATCAGATTTCGGACGGCGTGCTCGACGCCCATCTCGCCGGGGACCCGAAGTCCCGCGTGGCCTGCGAAACGCTGTGCACCACCGACTTCGTCTGCGTCGCCGGGGAAATCACCTCCACCTGCCAGGTCGACTACGAAAAGATCGTCCGCCAGGTCGTCCGGGACATCGGCTACGTCAACACCGACATTGGCTTCAACGCCGACACCTGCGAAGTGCTGCTCAAGGTTCACAGCCAGAGCCCGGACATCGCGATGGGCGTTGACCGCGACGGGGCGGGCGATCAGGGGCTGATGTTCGGCTATGCGTGCAACCAAACGCCCGAACTGATGCCGCTGCCGATCGCGCTGTCGCACCGCATCATCAACCGCGTGACGGAAGCCCGGCAGAAGGGCGAAGTCGACTGGCTGCGTCCGGACAGCAAGAGCCAGGTGACCGTCGAATACAACGACAAGAACGAACCGGTTGGGATCTCCGCGGTAGTCCTCTCCACGCAGCATGCCGAGAAGGCCACGCAGGAGATGATTCACGAATTCATCAAGACCCAGGTGATTCAGAAGTCAGTCCCCGCGAACCTGCTGACCAAGAACACCAAGTTCCACATCAATCCGACGGGCAACTTTGTTGTCGGCGGTCCGCACGGCGACACCGGTCTCACCGGCCGCAAGATCATCGTCGACACTTACGGCGGCTGGGGCCGTCACGGTGGTGGCGCGTTCTCCGGCAAGGATCCCACGAAGGTCGACCGCTCGGCCGCGTACATGGCCCGCTATGTCGCTAAGAACATCGTCGCCGCCGGCTTGGCCGATGCGTGCGAAGTGCAACTCGCCTACGCGATCGGTGTCGCTGATCCGGTCAGCGTGCATGTGGATACCCAGGGCACGGCAAAAATCGCGGAAGACAAGATCGTCAAGCTGGTCCGCGATCACTTCCAGATGACGCCGAAGGGCATCATCGAATCGCTGAAGCTGCGTCGCCCGATCTACCGCAAGACGGCCGCGGGTGGTCACTTCGGCCGCAGCGACGCCGACTTCACCTGGGAAGCCACCGACAAAGCCGCCGCACTGAAGTCCGCCGCCGGTCTGTAAGCCGCGGGATTCTTCAAGCTGATGATATGACAGCCGCCCGGACGTGATCGTCCGGGCGGCTGTTCTTTTGTAGGGTCCGCTGTGCGGACCACTCTTTTAAATCACGCAGATGGTCCGCACAGCGGACCCTACACGGCTTCGTGCGGCCTCCCGTGGCGAAACAGTTGATCGCGCCTTAATTTGCGATAGACTGAAGTCCGTCCAGGAAGCATGACGCGCACAGTGGCAAGGGTGTCTTCGCACTACGGAGTGTGGCACTATGGCATTGCGGAAGGCGTTTGGCTGGGAACGACGGTCGCTGCACTCACTGTGGGAGTGTTCAGGGCGGCCCCCGGTTCAATTGGAACTATGGGACGGGACGCGGATCGGCGCGGAATCGACCGACGCCATCGGGCGGATCCTCTTTCGTGACCCCGGCGTGATGGCCGGCCTCGTCTGGGATCCATCACTCGCGCTGGGTGACCGCTTCAGTGACGGCCGCATTGAGATCGAAGGCGATCTCCCCGACGTTCTCACGGCGGTGTTTGAAGCGATGCCCCATCAGCGCCAGCGATCGTGGCGCGACTGGTTTATCGGGCAGCGCGGACACAGCTTTCATGAGTCACGAGAAAGCGTGTATCACCATTATGATCTGGGTAACGACTTCTATCGCTTGTGGCTCGATGAGCAGATGGCGTACACGTGCGCCTACTACGAGCATCCGAATATGTCCCTGGAGCAGGCGCAGATCGCCAAGTTCGATCACGTCTGTCGCAAGTTGCGATTGCAGCCGGGGGAAGTTGTCGCGGAAGCCGGCTGCGGCTGGGGCGGACTCGCGCTGCACATGGCCCGGCAATACGGCGTCAACGTCCGCGCGTATAACCTTTCGAAAGAACAACTGGCCTATGCCCGGGCTCGCGCTCGGGAGGAAGGACTTTCCGATCGAGTCGAATTCATAGAAGACGATTACCGCAATCTCTCGGGTAAATTCGAAGCGTTTGTTTCCGTCGGCATGCTCGAGCACGTCGGCGTCGACCAGTTTGCCGCTTTAGGGAAGGCGATGGACCGTGTGCTGACGCCAAACGGTCGCGGCTTGATTCATTCCATCGGTCGCAATGCCGCCCGGCGACTCGATAGCTGGACGGAGCAACGCATCTTCCCCGGTGCAGAGCCGCCG
>DASRYX010000727.1:0-9884 GCA_035686985.1 Planctomycetaceae bacterium
TTTGACAAGCGTTTAGCCGGGGGATGATGATGCAGGCTCGGAATCAATGCCCTGAAATCGCTGGGAGTCTGCCGCGTGGATGCCGGGACCGGAACGCCGTCTGACGAAAACGATCTGGCCGCTGTGGAGCGGCTCACCGCGGCGTATCAGCGGTTGACCGATCAACTGAGTCAGGTCATCGTCGGCCAGCGCAGCGTCGTCGAAGAATTGCTGATCGCGATGCTCGCCGGAGGGCACGCGCTGCTCGTCGGCGTCCCCGGTCTCGCGAAGACGTTGATGGTGCGCACGCTCGCCGAAACACTCGAGCTGAGCTTCAACCGGGTGCAGTTCACGCCCGACCTGATGCCCGCAGACATCACCGGGACGGAAGTCATCCAGGAAGACAAAACCACCGGTGCGCGGGCCTTCCGCTTTCTACCGGGGCCCGTGTTCGCGAACGTGGTTCTCGCTGATGAAATCAACCGCACGCCGCCGAAGACACAGGCCGCGCTCCTCGAAGCGATGCAGGAACGGCAGGTCACCGTCGGCGGACAACGTCATCGCCTGCCCGATCCGTTCTTTGTCCTCGCGACACAGAATCCGATTGAACAGGAAGGGACTTATCCTCTGCCGGAAGCGCAGCTGGACCGCTTCCTGTTCGAGATTCTCGTGGACTATCCCAGCGAAGACGAAGAGTTTCAGATCGTCCGGCAGACGACCTTGGGCCAGACGCCGCAGGTGCAACGGGTGTTGTCGTGCGCTGAGTGGCAAGAGTTGCAGCATGTCGTAAGACGGGTCCCGGTGGCGGATGAAGTCGTGCGCTATGCGTTGCAGTTCGCCCGCTTGACGCGAAAGTCGCCACAATCGCCGGACTTCGTGCAGAAGTACGTCAGCTGGGGCGCCGGTCCCCGTGCGAGTCAGAATCTGATTCTCGGTGCGAAAGCGCGGGCTCTGCTCCAGGGCCGGGCTTATGTGAATGCGGAAGACATCCGGGCTGTCGCCGCGCCGGTGTTACGCCATCGGCTCGTGCTCAACTTCAACGCCGAAGCGGATGGCATCTCATCTGACACGATCGTGAAGCGACTCATCGAGCTGATCCCCGAGCACGCCCCCTTGCCGAGCGGGCTGCCCAACGTGTTCAAGGTTGCGAAGTGAGCAACTCCCAACATTGGGAATTCGCGTCGCCGGATGAACACTTTTTCGCCGATGATGTCTACACATCTGGCAGGACGAATCGCGTTCTGTGAGTGAGAGCATCATGGCGACGACGACGACAGGCAGCCGACTTCCCCCCGGACCGCGCGGGCATTGGTTCCGCGGGTGTCTGGGGGATGTGCAGAAGCGCCCGCTTGAGTTCTATCGCGAGTGCCAGCAGCAATACGGCGACTTCGTCCGCGTTCCGTTCTTCGCCGGCATTCAGATGTACCTGCTCGCGCATCCCGACGCCATCGAGCATGTCCTGCAGAAGCATCACAAAAATTATCGCAAACCTGACTTTTTCCCGAAGCTGGTCGGGCTCCTCGCGGGCAACGGGCTCTTCACCAGTGAAGGCGACTTTTGGCTGCGACAGCGGCGGCTGATGCAACCGGCGTTTCACCGCCAGCATCTCGAACGTCTGGTCCCAGCGATGACCGCCGCCGCGGACGCCTTCGTGGCGGATCATCTGCGGCGACCCAACGAAACGTTCGACATTCTGCCGGAGATGATGAAGCTCTCGCTGCGGATCGCCGGCAACACGCTCTTTAGCACGGATATTTCCGCCGACGCCGATGAAGTCGGCCGCGCGTTTCGCACGGCGTTCGAGTATGTCGGCTATCGCATGAACTTCGACCCGTGGACGCCGCTGTGGTGGCCGAATCAGCGGAATCGAGAGTTCAAGGAAGCAAAGCGCGTGCTCGATCGTCTCGTGCTGCGCATCATCGCCGATCGTCGCCGCAGTGAGAATCGGCCGGATGATCTGTTGACGCTGCTGCTGCAGGCACAGGATGAAGATTCCGGGCGGGGAATGACCGATCAGCAGTTGCTCGACGAAGTGTTGACGCTGCTACTTGCAGGACATGAAACGGTCGGCGCGTCACTCGCCTGGACATGGGGCTTGCTCGGCGACCACCGTGACATTCAGGAGCAGGCGTTTGATGAAATCCATGCTGTGCTTCGGGGCCGCACACCGACGCTCGCCGACTTGCCGCAGCTGCCGCTGACACGGGCGATCTATGACGAGACCCTGCGGCTCTATCCCCCGGCGTGGGGACAGCCGCGCGAAGCCATCGCCGAGGATGAAATCGGCGGTTACACGATCCCAAAGAAGAGTGTGATCATGGTCAGCCAGTGGCTCGTCCAACGCGATGAGCGGTACTGGCGGCGACCGCACGATTTTGTCCCCGAGCGGTTTCTCACGCCCGATCCGCAGCGGCCGAAGTTCGCCTACTTTCCGTTCGGCGGCGGACCACGGATCTGCATCGGTCAGGCGTTTGCCCTGATGGAAGCCCCACTCGTCATGGCGACAATTCTGCAACGCTTCCGCATCATCCGGGCAACCGCGGGGGAGATCATCCCCGACCCCACCTTCACGCTACGACCGAAACACGGTGTCCCGATCCGGTTGGAGCCGCGCTGACCTGGCAATCCATCGTGTACAATCCGTCGATCTCAACGAAAACAACGACGGTGTGGGACGATGACGACGCGTTATTTATTTGAGCATGGGGCGGTGATGTTCGGGGCCGCCACCGGGGCGCTGGCGGCGCGAGGCAAGCGCATCGATCTGTTCGGCGTGATCGTACTGGGGTTGGTCACCGCCATCGGTGGGGGCACGCTCCGTGACCTGCTGCTCGATGTGCCGGTCTTCTGGATCGTGGATGCCTGGTACGTAGTGACCGGCACGATCGCGGCGCTGGTCACGTTTTTCGCCGTCCGTTACGTCACTCCGCCGACACAAACGTTGCAACTGGTCGATGCCGCGGGACTAGCGTTTGTCACGATGCTGGGTACGTCCAAAACCTGGCAGCTCGGGCACCCGTGGTCGGTGTGTCTCGTTCTCGGGGTGACAACGGGCGTCGCCGGCGGGATGATTCGGGATGTTCTCTGCGGCGAAGTTCCGCTGGTATTCCGTGCGCATATCAATCTGTACGCCACCGCGGCGCTGGCGGGTGCCGTGGCGTACCTTGTCGTCACCGCTTGCGGGGTGACTGCCCCTGCGAATCTTCTCGGCGGAGCGTTCGTGATTTTCGGCCTGAGACTTGCCGCACTGAAGTGGCAGATCCGCCTGCCGGAGTTCGACTCGCCCAAATAAGCTGGAATATGCCTTGCGTTCAATCGCTGTGGTAGCTTTTCAGACACCGCATTGGTGGGTTGTCGACCACTTATGATGTTGCATCGCAATTTCCCGGTTTCGCTGATCTTACCGCGTTGACCGCCTTTAACGGGGCGCTGTAGTTTGGCCACATAAAGTTGCCATTTTGCAACATGGACCGTCGACCCGTAAGACCGCAGCATGGCAAGTTGATGTATGGACGAATCGCCCCCCTTCCTTTTGTGGTTCCGTTCGCTCGCGCTGCTCAGTGTAGCGTGGCTCGCGAACATCCTTCCCCTCCCGACGGTCACCGCGGCGGAATCGCGCTGCGTCATCGTGGAGGTCTTCGTCAGGGGTGACAACGAACGCTCCGCTCAAGCCCGCGAGTTCATCGACAAGACCTACGGCACGAAAAAAGGGTTGAAACTCGTCTACCGCGATGTGGAAGCGAAGGAGTCGAACCTCGAGCGCTTCTACACCCTCGCAAAGCATTTCAAAGTCGAAAAGCCCGGATTGCCGGCGTTCTATGCCGCCGGGCGGTTCGATCATGGCTGGGACGAAAAAGTCACCCCCGCGCGGCTGGACGAAGCACTCACCGTCGAGGTGTTCGTTCGGCATGACTGCCCGCGTTGCCAGCAGGCCAAGCCGTTTCTGCAGAATACGGTCGCACCCAAGTATCCCGGTTTGAAGTTTGTCTTCCGGGACATCGTGCAGGAACCCGGTGCATCCGCACGAATGAACGAAGTCGCACAGCGCTACCGTGTCGGCGGGACGGGCGTCCCGGCGGTACACGCCGCCGGAAAATTCCAGGTCGGCTTTAACGACATCGTGTCGACCGGCAAGCAATGGGAAGACACCCTCCGTGCGGTGACGCTCGACTGCCAGCCCGCCACGCCTGCGGCACCCGCGACACCGCCGCCACAATCGCGGTTGGATCTCGACCGACGGTTCCATTATCCGTCCGCGTGGGGACAACTCTGGGCGCAAGATGCTCCGCCACCCGCGGTCGATGACGCCGCCGCTGCTCCGCCACCGGCGCTCGATGATGCGGCGCTTCCCCCGCCCAGCACGGATGAATCCATAACCGCACTGAAGCCAATGGTGGATGATCTCGACGAGCCCGCGCCAGCCAAGCCCAAGTTGAAACTGGCCCTGCCGGAAGAGACGACGGCGGCCGAACCGGTTGTCGTTCCCTCGGCCGAAACATCTGACGTGGTTCACCTGCCGCTCATCGGTGACGTTAACTGGCGGGCGTGGGGACTCCCGGCGTTTACGATCCTGGTCGGCCTCGTCGACGGCTTCAACCCCTGTGCGATGTGGGTGCTGATGTTCCTGCTTTCGGTCCTCGTGAATCTCAAGGACCGCCGCAAGATTCTCGCCGTCGCTGGTTCGTTCGTCTTTATCAGCGGCCTCGCCTATTACCTCTTCATGGCGGCGTGGCTGAACGTGTTCTACCTGATCGGTCTCGTCCGGGCCGCACAGATCGCGCTGGGCATCCTCGGAACCACCGTCGGCATCATTCACGTCAAAGATTTCTTCGCCTTCAAGAAGGGCGTCTCGCTTTCGATTCCGGAAACCGCCAAGTCGAGCGTTGCCGCCCGCGTCCGCAAGATCGTGATGGCGGAATCGCTGCTCGGAGCGATCATCGGTGCGTGCGTTCTCGCCGTGCTGGTGAATATCGTCGAGTTGCTCTGCACCGCGGGATTGCCGGCCATGTACACCGGCGTGCTGACGATGCAGAATCTGCCGCCGTGGATGAATCACCTGTATCTGCTGCTCTACATCGGTGCATACATGTTCGATGATTCGCTGATGGTCGCCGTCGTCGTGATCACGCTTGGTAAGCACCGCCTGCAGGAGACCGGCGGCCGCGTGCTGAAACTGATCAGCGGCAGCGTGATCCTCGCCATCGGTTTAATGATGCTCTTCAAGCCCGAGTGGCTGGGTTGATTCATCCAGAAGCCCAGGGTTTCTTAACCCTGGGTCTCTAAGATCGGATTGAAGGCACCCACCCTTAAGAAAGGGTGGGCTTCCTACGACTTCTTCTGCAGCTTCGCCCACTCGTCTTTGAGCGTGACCGTGCGGTTAAACACCGGGCGATCTGTCGTTGTGTCTTTATCGACACAGAAGTAGCCGAGGCGTTCGAACTGGCACTGAAAGCCCGCCGGTTTGTCACCTAGCGCGGGTTCCAGTTGCGCGGTGACGATCGTCTCACTCGCCGGGTTGAGAAAGTCTTTCCAGTCTTTGTCATCCGGAATGTCCGCGACGTTCTCGATGGTAAACAGCTTGTCGTACAGCCGCACTTCGGCCGCGACCGCGTGCGCCGCCGAAACCCAGTGGATCGTGCTTTTCACCTTGCGATTGTCCGGAGCGTTGCCCCCCTTGGTCGCTGGGTCGTACGTGCAGCGCAGTTCGACGATGTTACCCGCCGCGTCCTTCACGGCTTCCTGACACGTGATGAAGTAGCCCCACCGCAAGCGCACTTCGCGGCCAGGAGCCAGGCGGAAAAACTGCTTCGGTGGATTCTCCATGAAGTCATCACGCTCGATGTACAACTCGGGCGAAAACGGCAGCTGCCGCGTTCCCTGTGACGGGTCTTCCGGATTGTTGACGGCGTCCGTGTACTCGACCTGCCCTTCGGGATAATTCGTGAGCACGACTTTCAGCGGATTGAGCACACCCATGTAGCGCGGAGCCCGCTTGTTGAGATCGTTGCGGATCGCGTTCTCCAGCACCGAGAGATCGGTGAGGCCGTTGAACTTCGTCACGCCGATGGTGTCACAGAACGCCCGCATGCCGTCCGCCGTGTAACCGCGGCGGCGAATTCCCGCGATGGTCGGCATCCGCGGATCATCCCAGCCGCGCATCGTCCCGGCTTCCACCAGTTCGAGCAGCTTGCGTTTGCTCATCACCGTGTAGGTGAGATTCAACCGCGCGAACTCGATCTGCTGCGGGTGATAGAGGCCAAGCACATCGATGAACCAGTCATACAACGGACGATGGTTCTCGAATTCCAGTGTGCAGATCGAGTGCGTGATCTGTTCCAGCGAATCGCAATAGCCGTGCGTGAAGTCGTACAGCGGATAGATGCACCACGTATTCCCCGTTCGGTGATGCTCCGCGTGCCGGATGCGATAGAGCAAGGGATCCCGCATATTCATATTGGGATGAGCCATGTCGATCTTGGCTCGCAGCACGTACTTTCCGTCCGGGAACTCACCCGCTTTCATTCGCCGGAACAGGTCGAGGCTTTCCGCGGTTGGCCGATTGCGGTCCGCACTGTGCTTGCCGGGTTCGGTGAGCGTGCCGCGCTCGGCCCGAATCGTTTCCACCGGCGAGCTGTCGATGTACGCCAGGTCTTTCTGGATCAATTGCTCGGCGTACTGATACAGCTGCTCGAAGAAGTCCGAGGCGTAGTACAGGCCGTCCCACGTGAAACCGAGCCAGCGGACGTCGTCCATAATGGAGTCGACGTATTCCTGGTCTTCCTTGGTGGGATTGGTGTCATCGAAGCGGAGATTGCACTTGCCGCCGTAGAACTTCGCGAGACCGAAGTTCAGGCAGATCGATTTTGCATGGCCGATATGCAGGTAGCCGTTCGGTTCGGGCGGAAAGCGGGTCTGCACGCGGCCGCCGAACCGTCCCGACTGGTTGTGTTCGTCGACGATCTCGTGAATGAAGTGCTTGTGCGGAACGGAATTACCGGCATCGTCCGTGGACATCGAACACAATCCTGGCTAACGGGAAAGAGCGCGGGCACCTCAGTTTTCGCGGAAACTCTCGGGGGGGTCAAGAGTTGAGAGTTGAGAGTTGAGGGTTGAGAGTCAGAAAAGACCAGATTCGCCCATGATGTGCCCCGGAACAGGGCCTGACACAGCCATGCTGACCGACCTTGGGAACCGGTCAGAATTTCGAGTACACTGTTCAGTTCAATGGCACTTTCCGGGCAGGATGACTGACGATGCTGGTGAGCTGGGATTGGTTGCGACAATACGTGAGTGTCAACGATTCCGTCGACACGGTCTCCGACCGCCTGACGATGTCCGGGCTGAATCTCGAAGAGTTTCATGCGGTCGACGACGATGTTGTCATTGATCTCGAAGTGACAAGCAACCGCCCGGATTGCCTCGGGCACCTCGGCATCGCGCGGGAAGTCGCGGCCCTCTATGACACGCCGCTGAAGCTGCCCGCCGCGACGCCGAAGGAATCCGCGACGCCCGCGAGTAGCGCAGTCTCCGTCAAAATCGATTGCCCGGATCTCTGCCCGCAGTACATCGCCCGGGTCATCAAAGGGGCGAAGATCGGTCCCAGCCCGGCGTGGATGCAGAAGCGGCTCGCTACCGTTGGCATCGCCGCGATTAACAACGTTGTCGACATCACCAACTACGTGATGCTGGAGTGCGCACAACCGCTGCATGCGTTCGATTACGACAAGCTCGACGGCCGGCAGATCATCGTCCGCAAAGCCGCGACGGGCGAGAAGCTCAAGGCGATCAACCAGAAGGAGTACGCACTCACCACGGATCAGTGCGTGATCGCCGATGCGAAACGTCCGGTCGCGCTGGCAGGAGTGATGGGTGGATTTGATACGGAAATTTCCTCCTCGACGAAGACCGTGCTGATTGAAGCCGCGTCATTCGCGCCGCTGTCGATCCGCAGCACCGCCCGCAAACTCGATCTGCACAGTCCGTCGTCGTATCGATTTGAACGAGCCCTTGACCCGAACGGTCCCGAGTGGGCGAGCCGCCGGTGTTGTGAATTGATTCTGGAACTCGCGGGAGGCGAACTTTTGAGCGGTTCCGTTGTCGCGGGAGCCACCCCCGCAGCGACCGGGCCGGAGATCACGCTGCGATTCGGGCGGTTCCGCAAAGTGCTGGGGATCGACATTCCGGTTGACGCCGCAGTCCGCATTCTCGGTCAACTTGGTTTGAAACTCGTCGGCCAGCCGACCGCGGAATCAGCTAAATTCATCGCGCCGAGTTACCGTCGCGATCTCACCCGCGAGATTGATCTGATCGAAGAAGTCGCGCGGTTGTACGGCTACGACAAACTCCCCGCGGACATCGCCGTGCCGTTATGCACCAGCGCGAAATCCCCGCGCGAACGCGTGGTGGAACGCATCGGCGAAACGCTCACCGCCGCCGGGTATTTCGAGGCGATTACATCGTCGTTCACCTCCGACGCGGAACGCAAACTGTTCCAGCCGCAGGGCGATCAACCGGCGCTGACGGTCGAGCATTCGTCCCGCCGTGCGGAGAACCAGTTACGTCAGTCGCTCGTCCCGAGCCTGCTGGCTTCCCGCCGTGCGAATGAACGCCAAGGCAATTTTTCCGCCCAGCTGTTCGAGGTCGCGAAGGTCTTTCTGAAAGCCGACCCCACACAACCGGAGCGCGATGCGGAACCGTGGCGGATCGGTCTCGTCACCGGCCGCGGTTATCTCGATCTGAAGGGTGTCGTACAACTGCTGGCCCAACGGATCAATCCAAAAGCGAAACTCACGGTGAGGCCGTCGAGCATCGCGCAGTTCACGCCCGGTCGCGGAGCCGAGGTCTACCTGAATGATCGTCTGTGGGGTTGGATGGGGGAACTTGATCGCAGCGCCAGTGACGCCGCCGACTTGCGTGACGCCGTGTGTGTGGCGGAACTCGATCTCATCGAAGCGGAAACGATCGCGGAGTTCATTCCCCGTGCTGAGAAACTGCCGGACCACCCCGGCATGACACGCGATCTGAACTTCGTCCTTGATGAGCCCGTGGAATGGTCGGCGGTGGAAACCACGGTCCGGCAATCGGCGGGACCGCTGCTGGAAAGTGTCCACTTCGGTGGTCAATACCGAGGCAAACAGCTCGGCGATGACAAGAAGAGCTACGTCGTCTCGATGACCTTCCGCGCCGCCGACCGCACCCTCACCAGCGATGAAGTCGACACGGCACAGAAGGCGGTGATCGCGGCGTGTGAATCACAACTGAAAGCAGCGCTGCGAGCCTAGCGCGGGAATGCGTCTGTGAAACAGCATCGATCCCGCTTTCCCGAAATGATCCTCGGTTTGTCGATGCTTGCCGGAGGGATCGGGATCATCGGTGCATACCAAACCGGCGCCTGGCACTGGTTCGCACGCTCCGGCTCGGCCATCGTTGCTCTCGGCGTGCTCCTGACCGGCAATGAATTTCTGCTCTACGATCGGCGGCTGCAGGAGCAGTCGGCGGCACGCGGCGAGAAGCCGAAAGTTCCCGACAACCGTCCCCTCCGCTCCTGGTTCGGCTATGTCGATGCCTTTACCGTCTGGATGGGCGAAATGTTCGGCTTCTGGCTGATCTTCATCGGCACCCTCATCTGGGGCTTCGGCGATCTCATCGGCGAGCTCACCCGCTAACGGCAAGCAAGGTTGGTCGACCGGGTGGCTGGGTCGGAGTCCGCGACGACCCAGATTGATGAAGCAACACGCTTCCACCTCGGGCGGCGAAAACTTCGCCCCAGCCACCCATTATCGATGTTCAGCTCGCGGGAATCGCGGCCGGATCCATCCAGAACGGGCCCCAGACGTGGCCGTCCGGGTCGAGGAAATCGCGACCGTACATGAAGCCGTGATCCTGCATGGGGTTGATGTCCGCCG
>DASRYX010000728.1:0-2168 GCA_035686985.1 Planctomycetaceae bacterium
ATCGCCAGTCCGCGCACAACGCCCGTTAGGCGCCGGTGTCGTCCCGTGGATGTCATGTATGAACGGTTCGAACAGTCTGTCAGCCAATCCGGAAGTGGCTCGCCCGTGTTGCGCGGGAGTCCGCCCGGTGTTTCTGTGGACGGGAAGTCTGCTGTGGGCCGCGGTCCTCGTCGGCCTCGTGTACCTGTGGCAGAATCAGCGACAACAGGAAAGCGTCGCCTCTGCCGAATCGGTGTCGGAGAATGCGGCGACCACCCCGTCGAAGGTGCTCACCATTCCGGTGAACGCGTCCAGCGGTGATGGTCCGCAGGTGATTAACATCGCCGACCTGATGAATCAGGCCAAACCGGAAGCCGATTTTTCGGTGTGGGACCCGGACGGCGTCGAGGATTTTTCCTTCACGAACTGCGATGGGCAGACCGTCACGAAGAACGATTTGCTCGGCAAACCGTGGGCGATCTGTTTCGTTTTCACGAAGTGTCTCGGGCCGTGCCCAGTTGTCACGCGGCAATTGAAGACACTGCAGGATCGCTTGAAGGACGCCGATGTGCGGCTCGTCACCCTGACGGTGGACCCCGCCCGCGACACGCCCGAAGTGCTGGCGAATTACGCCAAAGTCAACGGTGCCGATCTCAGCAAGTGGTACTTTCTGACAGGGGATCAAGCCGCGATTTACGGTCTGATTCACCGCAGTTTCAAGATGCCCGTGCAGGAAGTCACCGGCCCCAACCGCCAGGAAGGGTTCGAGATCATCCATTCGACGAACGTGATGCTCGTCGATAAAGACGGCGTCGTGAAAGGCAAATTCAACGCCGCGAAAGATGACGAGATGGTGACCCTGCGCAAAGAACTGCAGAAACTCGCCAGCGCGGAGTGACACTCAGAAGCCCACGGTTTCTTAACCGTGGGTCTCTTCATTCATAAGAGATGATCATGCCCGCACCCCGCGTGTGGTTCCACCTGATCATCAGCGCTTATGGCAGTTGGCTCCCGGGCGATCCTCGCGGCTTCCGCACCCGGCACCATCGCGATCATGTCGACGGTGATTACAAATCCCCGCCGCCGGTTGGCATCTACGACGAACTTCACGACGCCAATCAGCAATCGCTGACCCAACCCGCGACGGTGATACCGACAACATTACGACCGATCGTCGGATCTGCACTCCGTGATCGCTTCAACGAAGCAGGTGGCAGAGTCCTCGCGATCAGTTGCGGCGGCCAGCATGCGCACATCCAAGTGCAACTTGATGCCGGAGATGCGCGTGTTCCGCTGAGAAACGCGAAACGCACGGCGACTTACGCCGCGCGGAATGCGGGATTTGAACCGAAACTTTGGGCGATACGCGGGAAGATCATCCGCATTCGTGACCGTGCGCATCAGCAGAATGTCTATCGCTACATTCTGGATCATGCGCATGAGGGCGCGTGGGTTTGGTCGGCGCTGTGGAAGCAGAACGAAGAGACCCACGGTTAAGAAACCGTGGGCTTCTGCGTTACTTCACGACGATGTTGAGCAACTTCCCCGCGACGTACACCACTTTTACGACGGTTTTCCCGGACAACTGCTGCGTAATCGCATCCACGCCATGCGCCGCGGTTTCAATCGTCGCCTGATCCGCGTCTTTCGGCACGGTCACTTTGCCGCGGACTTTGCCGTTGATCTGCACCGGGATTTCTACTTCGGCTTCGACCAGCAGCGCCGGGTCGTACGTCGGCCACGGTTCGTAGGCCAGCGTGTTCGGATGACTGAGCAACTGCCACAATTCTTCTGCGAGGTGCGGGGCGAACGGGCTCAAGAGCAGCACGAACGACGACAACGCACTTTTCGGGCGCACGCCGTAACTGGTGAATTCGTTCGTGAATTCCATCATCCGGCTGATGGCGGTGTTGAACTGCAGCCGTTCGATGTCGTCCGTCACCGCTTTGATCGTCTTGTGCAGCACGCGCAACTGGGCCGGCGTCGGCGGCACATCCTGCACAGCGTCGGCGAGACGGATGTCGTCCGCCCGGTCATCGGCCACCAGTCGCCACACGCGGCCGAGGAACCGGAAGATGCCGTCAACCCCCGCCATGCTCCACGGCTTGGTCGCTTCGAGCGGCCCCATGAACATCTCATACAGCCGCAACGAATCGGCCCCGTAATCCTTTACGACGGTGTCCGGATTG
>DASRYX010000729.1:0-13677 GCA_035686985.1 Planctomycetaceae bacterium
AGTCCGGCAGGTGTATGACATCCCGCCGGTGCCGATTCCCGATGTCACCGAGATCATGAGCAGCCGCGACCTCAATTTTCCCCGCGAGAAAGTCTTCGCGGCGTTCGCCGACCCGGACTGTCTGAAGAAATGGTGGGGACCGGCTGGCTTCACAAACACCTTCCACGAATTCGATTTCCGCGTGGGTGGCCATTGGCGGCTGACCCTGTACGGTCCGGACGCGGGGAACTATGAAAATCACGCGGTGTTTGACGACATCGTCACGCCGGAACGGATCTCGTGGCATCGGCTGACCAATCCGCTGTTCCAGATGACGATGACCTTCGCCGAGTTGCCCAAGCAGCGCACGCGGCTCGTCTGGCGAATGAAGTTCGACACCGAAGACCTGCGGGACAAAGTCGCGGCCTTCGCCGTCGGCAAGAACGAAGAGAATTTTGACCGGCTGATCACCGAACTGAAATCGCGTAGCTAATCGTCGGGGATAGTTTGCATCATGGTGTATGTCGTTTACGGTCTGGGCGGATTGATCGCGCTCGTGGCACTGGTGGTAATCATCGCCGCCCTCAAGCCGAGTGCGTTCCACATCGCGAGATCGATTACGGTCGCGGTTTCTCCGTCTGAACTTTTCCCTTACATCAACAATCTGAGGCGGTTTCACGAATGGAATCCGTACCGCGACAAGGATCTCACCGCCCGCAATGAATTCTCCGGCCCGGAAGAAGGCCCCGGTGCCACCTTCCGCTGGATCGGGGATGCGAACGTCGGCGAAGGCATCATGACGATCGTGAAAACGGAACCCGATGCCGCGGTCTTTGTCGATCTGGAATTCATCCGTCCGTTCCCCGGGCACAATGATGTGCAGTTCACGCTCGTGCCGAAGTCAGACGGCACGGAAATCACGTGGAGCATGGCGGGGCGGTACGCCCTCGTCCCGAAGATTGTGGGCCTGTTCATCAGCATGGACCGCATGATCGGCGGGGATTTCGAAACCGGTTTGCGACGGCTGAAACTGCTCGCCGAAACCAATACCGTCATCGCCAGGGTCTGATCCACATCTGCAACAGTCGTTTCCCTTTCCTGATGGAGGTGCCTCATGGCATTGCTCGGTTTGACTCCGTATCTGACGTTCAGCGGCCGGTGTGAAGAAGCGCTTGAGTTCTACAAGAAGGCGCTCGGCGCCCAGGTGGAAATGGCGATGCGGTTCAATGAAAGCCCGGATCCCCCGCCACCCGGCATTCTCGAACCGGGCTTCGAAAAGAACATCATGCACGCGTCCTTCGTCATTGGCGATCTGCGCGTGATGGCGTCCGATGGCTGTGATTCCAACAGCAAGTTCGACGGGTTCAATCTCGCACTGACCGTGTCGACCGAAGCCGAAGCCGACAAGTACTTCAATGCGCTGGCGGACGGCGGGCAAGTCTCCATGCCGTTAGGGAAAACGTTCTGGTCGCCACGCTTCGGCATGGTGAAGGACCGCTTCGGCGTGCACTGGATGATCATGGTCCCGGGGCAGATGCAGTAGCCGCGCGGACACATCCGGCTTCGCTGCTTAGGATCAGGAATGCAGTGCAAAGTGATCAATGCAAAGTGAAAAGTGCAAAGTTGCAAGAGAGCATTTCACCTTATTTTTCACTTTGAACTTTGCATTGACCACTTTTCACTTTGCACTGTCTTTCGACCCAATTATCTGAGAAGGCCCGCGTCATGAAGGTCATGGTGATCGTCAAAGCGACGAAGGATTCCGAAGCCGGGGTGATGCCGAGCACGGAGATGCTCACGGCGATGACGCAATACAACGAGGAACTGGCCCGGGCCGGGGTCATGGTCGACGGCGCGGGACTCACTCCCAGTTCGCAGGGCGCCCGCGTCCGGTTCTCCGGCAAGACGCGCACGGTTGTCGACGGGCCGTTCGCTGAGACGAAGGAACTCATCGCCGGTTACTGGGTCTGGAAGGTGAAGTCACTGCAGGAAGCCATCGACTGGGTGAAGAAGTGTCCGAACCCGATGAACGAGGATTCCGACATTGAGATCCGCCCATACTTCGAGTTGGCAGACTTCGGCGACGCCATGACGCCAGAACTTAAGGAACAGGAAGCGGCGGTGATGGCCCTGACGCTTGGCCTGAACCGGCCGACGTTCCGCGATCACGGAGCGATGATCGTCGCGGGCTTGAACGCGCATTACACGATGGAAACGCGCACGAAGATTCCCCAGCAGTGGGAACAGTTCGTGCCGCGAATGCACAGTCTTCCGAGCGTCGGAACCGATTGCTACGGCGTCTGCTGGAGCATGTCACCCGACTGCGGTTTCGATTACCTGACGGGCGTCGAAGTAGCATCATCGGACAAGCTCCCCGCCGATTTCAAAGCGGTGACGATTGCACCCCAGCGCTACGCCGTCTTCGAGCACACGAAACACGTCTCGGCGATCCCGCAGACGATCGACACCATCTGGACGAAGTGGGTCCCGCAGTGCGGTTTGAAACCCTCCCACGCGCCGTGCTTCGAGAAATACACTGAAGCGTTCAACCCGCATACCGGCTTGGGCGGCATGGAAATCTGGGTGCCATTGGAAGCATGAAGCGATGATCGTGGGTGGCGGGGGCGCGCCGCGCCAGGCGGAAGCCCCCGGCAAGATGTAGGGTGGGCTGTGCCCACCATCTTACAAACGAGCGTTTTAGAATGTGTGGTGGGCACAGCCCACCCTACAGCTACTACGTTGCTGCAGAAGACGAAGCAGAGCTTCGACGGCCGCTGTTCCCAAGCAGAGCTTGGGAACAAGAAGAGGCGAGCGGGTTCGGATTGCGTCTTTCCGGCGAACGTGGTTTATTGCATCGATCATTGAAGATCGATGTATTTCCACGCTCGTCGTGAGGATCGCCCATGCTGTCTCGTCGTGAGTTCGTCCAAGCCGCGCTCGCCGCTGGTACGGCCACCGCCCTGCCCTTCGGGCCGCGGCCGCAACTTCTGGCAGCCGACGAACCCCGCAGCGCCAGCGAGAAGCTCAACCTTGCGGTGATCGGGGTCGCCGCGCGAGGTGGTGCGAACCTCTTGGGAGTCGCACACGAGAACATCGTTGTCCTCTGCGATATCGACAGCACGCGACTCAATGAAGCGGCGATGAAGTTTCCCTCGGCGAAAAAAGTCGTCGATTTCCGCCAGATCTTTTCGATGGACGGCCTCGACGGCGTCGTGGTCAGCACGCCGGATCACACGCACGCCATTCCGGTGGCGATGGCTCTCAAGAAGGGCCTGCCAGTCTATTGTGAGAAGCCGTTGACGCACTCGGTCTATGAAGCCCGCGTGTTGCGACGCCTCAACGCCCAGGCCAACGTCGCGACACAGATGGGCAACCAGATGCACTCCGACGCGGACAACTACCGCCGGGTCGTGGAAATCATCCGCTCCGGGCAGATCGGCACCGTCTCGCGCGTGCATGTCTGGCAGGGCGGCGGCGTGAAGGAAGGTAAACGAGTCGACAAAGCCGATCCCCCCAAGAACATCAACTACGATCTGTGGATCGGCCCCGCACCGATGCGGCCGTTCCACGAATCGCACTTCCATTTCAACTGGCGCTACTGGTGGGATTTCGGCGGCGGACAACTCGCCGACTTTGGCTGCCATTACATGGACCTGCCGTTCTGGGCGCTGCAGCTGGGCGCTCCCACAACCGTCGCCGCGAAAGGTGAAAAGGCTCACAACGGTGAGAATGAATGTCCAAGCAAGATGCAGGTGGACTACCAGTTCCCCGCGCGCGGCGACATGCCCGCGGTGCATCTGACGTGGTATCACGGCGGTTGGAAGCCGGACGGGGCCGAAGACTACAACAAGGGCTCCGCAATCCTCTTCGAAGGCAGCGAGGGCAAAGTTCTCGCGGACTACACCACGAACAAGGTGTTCCTCAACAGCGGAGCGACCGCGGCGCCGCTGAAGCCGTGGATTCCGGATTCGATCGGCCATCACAAGGAATGGCTGCACGCCATCCGCACGGGTGAAGCCACCGGGTCGGACTTCGAATACGGCGCGAACATGACCGAAGCCGTGCACCTGGGCAATGTGTCATACCGCGTCGGCAAGCCGATCACGTGGGACGCCGCCGCGATGAAGTGCGTCGATTGCCCCGAAGCCGACTCGTTGCTTCACCGGCCCTATCGAGACGGCTGGACGCTGCCGACGTAAGTGGTGGTCAGTGGGCAGTGGGACAGTGGGACAGTGGGACAGTGGGACAGAAAACACTCTTCCAACTGACAACTAACCACTGACAACTAACCACTCCTCTACCACCGATACGGCGGGTACATGTACGGTGACCAGTTGTTGTACAGGCCATAGCGGTTGAAGATCAGGCCGCTGCCGTAGCCGAAGCCGCCGTACGGCATCGCCGGCATGTTGATGTCCACGCGTGTTGACGGCTGGCGATGAATCACGGTCGGACGCATCTCGCCGAACAGAAATTCCATCGTCGCATCGTGGCGATAGGACGGGTTCGCATTGAATTCCGCGCGGCTGAACGGAATGGAGTTGTAGACCTCGCGGTAGAGACGCACTCGCGCCGCGGCGTCCGTCGCCGGGGCGGAATTCCCCGCTGATGTCTCAGCCGCGGGACTGTCAGCAGGACTCGTCTGCGAGGTAGCGAGCGCGGCGTCCACCGGGACTTCCTGCAGGGCGGTGTCGAGCGGCAACGGCGGCAAGGGCAGCTGAACATAGTTTGCCAGCTGAATACCAGCAGTCGTGTCTTTAACAGCCGATTGCGGCGTTCGCTTCGACGGTGACGGCAACCCCGGTTGCACAATCACGGTTCCCTCGGCGAATTCGTAGCGCACCGCCGGCGGCAGATTCGTTTCCGTGGCTTGGGCATCCGCCGCAAACACGGCCAGAAAAATGGACATCCCACAACCCAGTGTGGTTCCGGTCGCAATCATGATCTTTCCTCTCGCGTAGCAATCCTCGGCTCTGGCGCAGCCGACGGGATTTACGCTAAAAGGAGGATCCGACCGTTGTCAAACTGTTCCTGTTGAGAAATCGGGAGATTTGCACCATCGGTAGCGATTGGCGCGGATGGAAGCCCTGAACGCTTACGCCGCGCGGCGAAGTCCCGCGGGCACGACCGCCGCAGCCGCATGGGCACAGCAGGTGCGCTGACTGGTCAGCAACCCGTGGCGGGCATAGTCGCGCCAATCTTGCGGCGTCAGCGGTTCATTCGGAACCGTCAGCGAAACCAGATGCGTGGTCGGCCGGTGCTCACGCGGGCCGAACAGCTCCCACCGTGACCAGTCGAACAGCGAGTCCCAGGCTTCACGATCTTCGATGCGGCCGGGGAAACAGGCTAGATGCCGCACCCAGCAATCGGGTTGATGGCCGAGGATGTCTTCGCATCGTTGCAGGAAGACCAGCCGCCCTTGCGGTTTCAACAGCGACAGCCAGCCCGCGGTCTGCTGTCGCACCGCGGCATCGAACAGATTGGCTTCAAAGTCGGCCCCGTTATGCAGCACGATTAGATCGACCGAACGCGGAGGGACATAGCTGAGCGCCTGCGTCATCGAATAGGCGTCGACCTGCGGCAGATCGCGACGCATCGCCATCACTTCGCCGTCATCGTCGCTGACCACGCACAGATCGACAGGCAATGCGGACAACGTTCGGGCATCACCGCCGGGATGAGCGCCGCCGAAAACGACGCGGCTGGATGTCGGCAGCGGCGGTGACAACAGCAGCTTGCGCCACACCGCCCGGGGAATCAGCCGTGGCGGCTGATCCGCAGTCGACGGCGATTGGTGAGGCGCGATGCGCAACATCGACACGATCCCTCAGAACGAAAACAGGATCGGGGTTGTATGTGCGGCCCCGCGCAGCGTCAATCGCAACTTCGCCTGTCGAAAACACACATCTGGCGATCGTTCCGGGTTTCCAAACAACTTCATGGCCAGGACGAACGACTCTGCGGTTCTTGCCGTGATGTCGCTTTTTTTCCTGTTGCCTTTTTGACACAGCGGTTTGGCGAGCTAGGGTTCACTCGGTCGTCGTTCCACAGGGGGAAACTGAGCCGCGCGATGGTTGCCGGGGGGCAGCTGCGCTGGCGTGGGAACGGCGAACCGGGGGGGAAGCCGCCATGTCGCGCGTGGGTGCCGTGAACAATCTGAGTGCCGTGTCGTTGCAGCTCCTGCGCGGACTTTCCACCGCCACGCGCGGTGTCGATCAGTCGACGCTCCGACTTTCCACATTGAAGAAGATCAATTCCTCCGCGGATGATCCAGCGGGGATGATGGTCGCGTCGCGGTTGCAGACGGAACTCGATTCCGTCGCCGCGGTCTCCAGTAACATTCTGCGGGCCAAATCGCTGATTGCGACCGCCGATACGGCGGCGTCGGGCATTGTCGACAAGCTTGGCGCAGCGCGCGTCATTGCGCTCGAAGTCGCCGGGGGTACGCTGTCGGCGGCCGATAAACTCGCCAAGCAAACGGAACTGGATGATCTCCTCGACGGCATCGACCGCTCCGCGAAAGCAGAGTACGACGGGAAGCGCCTGCTCGATGGCTCTTCCGGCTACAGCCTTTCCGGTGTGAACGCCACACAGTTTCTGGATGTCGATGTCGTCGGCAAGCCCTCCACGAGCAACGTGACGGTGAACGTGAATGTCACCACCACGGCGTTGAAAGGTACTAAAGATTACGACGACGGTGCGCTCGCCTCAGACACCACTCTGGAGATCACCGGCTCCGAAGGCACCGCGGTCATCGAGCTGGAATCCGGCGCCACGACGCAGGAAATCACCGATGCCTTCAACAGCGTCTCGCATCTGACTGGCGTGACAGCCACCCGCGTTGATGCCTCGGATATCGATTTCTCGACCACGAAGTATGGTTCCGACGCCACAATTTCGATCACCGCCACATCGGGCACGTTTGCCACCACGGGGACCGGCACCGGCCGGGATGCCGTCGCGACGGTGAACGGCCGCAGTCACACGGCCAATGGCACCGCCTTCAGCGTCGCCACGGGACAGGTGTCGCTGCAGTTCGACATCGCCGCCGCCGCGTCCGGTGCGCTCACCGCCTTCACTGTCAGCGGCAACGGCCTGGAGTTTCAGGTTTCGCCGAATGTCACCGATACCGCGCGAATCGGTCTCGCCACGATGACCGCGTCCTCGCTCGGCGGAACAACCGGAAAGCTGTCCTCGATCCGCAGCGGACAGGCCAACGATCTCAGCAACGATCCGCTGACGACTATGCAGATTATCGATGAAGCGCTGAGCGAAGCTCTGACCGCTCAAGCCCGGATCGGCAGCTTCAGCAAATACACACTCGACTCGGCTGCCAGCCTGCTCGACACGCAGACCGAGCAACTCTCGGCCGCTCACTCCGACCTCATGGACGTCAACATCGCCGAAGAGACCGCCCGGTTGACCGCCCAGCGGATGCAGCAGGAATCGGCCCTGCAGGCGATGCAGATCTTCCAGCTCCGCTCGGACGACGTCCTGAGCATGCTGCAATCGCTGGCGTTGCGATCGTAATCGATCTGGGAGTTATCCCTGCAGATCTTCCGGATTCGCCCAGTCCATCGCTGCTCGACGAACATGCAGAATCCGCACTTCGTCGGACGTGATCGTGAAGAGGGCGCGAAACGCGCTGCGTCTTCTTCCGAAGAGGAACTCACGGACTTCGTACGTCACCCGATCATTCTCCGGCGCGTGTGGACAACGCTGTGGGTTCACCGCAAGCGTCGCGAGCGCCGCTTCAAACCGTGCTAGCCAACGTAAAGCGGGTTCCGGGGCATAAATCGCAGCGTATCGGTAATAGCACCGCAGGTTCTCCTTTGCTTCGTCGGTCACAATGACGCTGTACGTCATCATTCAGAAGCCGACGACTCACGGCGCAGGTCGTCAAACGCATCCGCGAGGGGTTGCATGCGACCGGCCGCGGCGTCACGAAAGCCCCGTTCGATTCCCAGAACCGCTTCTTCACGGTCGCGTTGAAGCTGTCGCAGCGCATGAATGATGACGGAGTCCGGATCCGTGAAGCGTCCGCTGACAACTTCATCATGAACAAACTGGGCGAGGTCATCGGGAACGGTGGGAACGGTCATAGTTTTCTTGTCGATCGATGAGCCTGACTCATTCAAACCAGCGTTATCGTAACGATCGCGATGCTGGCAGAGCAAGATTCTTGTGGAACGGCGCACTGGCGGAAAAACCGCCAGGCTGCCGGGTTGCCGTTCGACCAGTCACACGGTGCTAAGAGAATTTCGCGGGAATCACCGCATTCCGCGCACGGTATTTGATTTGCTTGGCCCGGTGTCGTGGGCCTTTACCCTGACGGAGCAAATCATGCAGACTGCGCTGAAGACATGTGGATGGTTGGTCCTGCTGACAGCGAGTGCTTTCGCGCAGGCTCAAACGGAAGTTGTGGATCTCCCGACGTTGCGACAGGAGATCCAGCATCGATTGCTGACCGAGCGGGAAACCTACCTCGCCGTCACGCTGGACCACCTCTGGAAGAGCAACGGCGGCGCCTTGCTGGTCCGCAGCCCCAGCGACCCGAATTCCCAGGCACTTGCCTCGCGGCTGGCCTCCCAGTTGACGTGGGATGAACCCACCGGCTCGCTCGTGTGGCCGGTCGCGGGCTTCACCGATATCACCATGCAGCGCTTCACCCCGACTGCATTATGGACGGTGGTGGCCGTTGCCATGCCGGAACCGCGCTACACTCCGGAGACCGTCGCCGACTTGCGCGGCCGCTTCGTCACCGCACGGGACGCCCGGCCGGTGTTTGTCGACCCGCTCATCCCACCGGTCGGGCTTTCCATGCCCGCTGAAAAATTGCTCTGCGCGAATGGCTTCTGTGGGAGCCGCGTGTTCGTTTACTCCGCGGCGAACTGTTTCGACGTCGCCATGAAGTGCTATTACAACGGCTTCCACAGTGACGCGCTGGTCTTCCTGTCGCATGCGATTGCCCAGCAGCAGGATTCCCGGCTGTATTACTTCCGCGGCACCATCGAAATGCTGACGGGTCGCCCGGATGACGCCAAGATGAGCGCTGTCGGCGTCATCGCGCTGCCGGTGGTTTCGACCATGGGACCGTATCGTCAGTTTTATGAACGAGTCAACGGCCCGCCGGCGATCCAGTTCCGCGAACTGGTGTCGGAACTGTCGAACCCGCTGATCCGCCGGACATTACTTCCGACGCGTGTAATTGATAGTGAAGGCTAACTGTTCCTGACCGTTCGCGACCATGAACATCTTGAACGTGAAGTGATCTTTGTCTTTGTCCTCGGTCGTGGTCTTGAACTTCTGGGGCTTACCGTCAGGACCGATCGATTCGCCGGTCATCACGAGGACTTTGCCCTCGTAGTTCCCTTCGAAATGCATTGGGGCGCTGCTCATCGAGTCGACCCATGTCCCGACGTATTTTTTGCGGGTGAGATCGTAGCCGTCGAGCCCGCGACCCTGGAACTTCTGTCCGGCAACGTTGCCCTGAAAATCGCTCTCGATCCACATCCCGTCGCAGATCGAACGGTAGACCGTGGTCCCCTTCGATTTCTGATCGCCGAACACCATCTCGGTGTCCCACTCACCAACGACCTCTTTCAACTTGTCGTGCTCGGGACCCGGCTGCTGCGGGGCCTGCGCGAGGGCATCGCCGGTGGAGGTCAGGCAGAACGCGGCGGCAAACAATATCGTACGCAACATGATCGGCTGGACTCCTGTGAGAGATTTCAATCCCCGCCAACAGCAAAGCACTCGACCGGCGGGATGTCAATTCCCGCGTTCGCGTTCGAGCGTTGGTAGCGTCGCCGTGTGATTGACCTTGCCTACGCGGCTGCATACCGTAGGCAGGGATTCATCGGAAACGACGAGCGGGAGCAGTCTGATGGGCCGCGCGATTGTGGTGATGGTCTCGACGTTGTTATTCGCCATGTTCGGGCTGTTTGTGGCGTGGCTCAACGTGCAGGCCGTGCTCGCATCGCAGTCCCATGTCCGACAGACCGAAACCATCATGATGAGTTATGCGTTCGGTCCGCTGCTCGGCTCAGCGATGGGCTTTGGACTCTCGCTGTTCTCGATGTGGCTGTTTTCGCCCGTCCGCAGAAGTCCATGATTCGTTGCAGACTTGCGCTACGCCGCGTAGAGATCGGCCCGGGTTTGCGGCAGTTCCGATTGCCCCTTGCTGGCATGCTTGGACGCCACTACCTGGAAGATCCGCAGCGAGCCGTCCTGGAACGCGAACGACACACCGGCGAGATAGGCAACCCATAAGCGATAGCGCTCCGGGCCCACCATCGCGATGGCTTCCTCTTTGCGGGCCGACAACCGTTGGCACCAGTGCCGCGTGGTCATGGCGTAATGTTCGCGCCAGCCTTCCACGTCATGGACTTCGAACTTGCTCGCTTCCATCAGTTCCACGGAATGCCCGATGTGATCCAGTTCGGCACCGGGAAAGATGTACTTGGCGATCAGCTTGTGTTCGGGACGAAGCTTCCGAAAGCCCTTGCGATCCGGCTTGGCACCGCGGGTGATGCCGTGATTGAGCAGGATGCCCTTGTCCCGCAACAGCGAATACAGCTTCTTGAAGTACTCCGGGAGGTTCGCAATCCCGACGTGTTCGAACATCCCGATGCTGGCGATCTTGTCGTAGGTCCCTTCGAGCGACGAGTAATCACGCAGTTCGACCAGCACACGGTCTTCGAGACCGAGCCGCTTGATCTTGGCCTGCACGAAGTCATACTGCGCCTGCGACAGCGTGACGCCGTGCGCCACCACACCGTAATGCTGCGCCGCGTGACAGATCAGCCCGCCCCAGCCGCAACCGATATCGAGGAACGACTCGTCCGGCTTCAGCCGCAACTTGCGGCAGATCATGTCGAGCTTGTCGTGCTGGGCCTGATCGATGGTGTTCTGCCAGTCGGTGAAGTACGCACAGGAATACTGCATCTCCTCACCAAGAAACAGGGCGTAGAAATCGTTGCCGAGATCGTAGTGAAACTGGATGTAATCCTGGTTCTGCGCCGTCTCGCCGGCTTTCCGCTGCACGTCTCCGCCGGCGAATTCATGGGTGACCTTCGCCGCATCCGCCCCGGCAAACACGAAGGGCAGCATCTGGCGAAAGAGGTACCACTTGTTGAGCTGCTTCATCCGGGCTTTCGAGTTCTGCACGCGGGCCGTGTCCCCAAACTCGATCAGGTCGCCCCCTTCGATCTCGAGGCGGCCGCACGCATAGTGCCGCAGCACGTTTTCCAGCGTCGGCTGACGAATCAACGAACCGATGGTTCCCGGACCATTAATCGCGATCGAGAACGGCGATTCATCTTCGCCGAGCGGCACCTGCGAGCCATCCCAGAGTTTGACGGACACAGGAACATTGAGCGCCGTCCGCAGATGCGCGAGCGTCCGGTGAGCCGACTTCAATTGACGCTTGCGACCGGGAATCAGAGACAACATTGCGAGGTATCCACCGGGGACGACACGATTCCACCCTGGCTCTTAGTCGCCCGGCCGAAAAGCGTCAAGGTGAACCCGGTTTTCCAACAGGATTGTCAGTCTACCGGTCGCACGAATCAGAAATCGCCGATGACTTGCCCGTCGTCTTTTCGCGCAAGCCTCTGATAGACGCCCCACAGCGACGTGTCGGTGATCGGCGTGCCGATCCAGGCGGAAATATTCTCGCTGATGAACCGCACGGATCCATCGCAGAAAAGGAAATGCGCGCCGCCGACGTGGCGGCTGCTGAACGTGACCATCGGACAGTTCAACGTGATCCCCGGTTCGAGAAACGTTCCTGACTGCATCTGATGCGCGGCGTTTCCCATGATCACGAACGGGCCGTCATCAGCGGCCGTGCAGAGGCTCCCCTTGTCGGTCACCCCGCCCCAGACGCTCGCCCGGCCAGGACCGGTTCCTGCAACGTCGCCCGAAGCCCGTTCGCCGGCGAGAAAGGTGGCACTCGCGCCGTCGGTAATATCGCGAAGACCGCGGCGGCTGTTATGCGTAAACAGTCCATCGCCGGGGTATCCCCGATCCACCCCTTGTGAAGCCAGATAATTCGACCGACCAATCGAGACATTGACGCCAGCCGGATCGAGCAGTCGCTCCGTATTGATCGTCCCCGAGGATGCATCGGACGGACAGAGAAACAGCGGCAAGCTGGTCCGGAGCAGCGCGAGCTTCACGGGATTCGCCAAGGCTGCGGCGAAGGAGTCGGGAGAATTCGGCGCGAGCTGCTGATACAGCGGCGCCTGATCCATCTGCGGCAGAATCATTACCGACCAGGCCCACGCCGATTCATCCACCGGATCGCGGCTCGACAAGGCATCCCCCGGCGGAAACACATTGTGCGTGTCATGGTAGTTGTGCAGCGCCAGCCCGATCTGCTTCAGATGGTTCTTGCACTGCACCCGCCGAGCCGCTTCCCGCGCCTGCTGCACCGCGGGCAACAAGAGCGCGATGAGAATCGCGATAAGGACAATCACGACCAGCAGCTCAATGAGCGTGAAGGCACGTCGGTGATGGGTCGGACTAGGCTTCATCGCGTCGCTGTTGTCGATGATCTCGGGCTATGTAGCAGGGCAGGCCCGCACCCTCTCATCGTAACGTCGATCGCGATTCTATGGATCAGAAAAAAATCGGGGCACCGGTACCACCGGTTGCCGGCGGCGGTCCCATGCGGACAACGATCGTCCGCATGGGGACCACCCGCTCTTATGATGGCAACCGTTGATTGTCACGAAGAAGAATGGGCAGGTCAATTGCCCGGAGCAGGGGCGTCGACGATGGAAGGCTGAGGGGGAGCCGCATAGCCCGCTGCACTTCCCGTCGTCATGGTTGTTCCGACGGCGGCTTGCGGAGCACAAGCAGGAACGGCTGCGGGATGATACGCCGCCGTGTGCTGATAAGCCCCAGCGGGCTGATAGGTCGCACCCGGGTTGCCATAGTTGACGTTAGCAGCACCGTAGTTCGGGCCGCATGCGCCGTTTGCGCCGCAGGCACCCGAGTTCGCGCCGCAAGCGCCATTCGCACCGCAGGCACCGTAGTTTGAGCCGTAGCCGCTGCCACTCGTGTAGTACGACTGGAACTGTTGCCCCGAGTACCCTGCATAGCCTGTGTATCCCGAGCAGCCGGAATAGACAGCCGGCTGACAGCAACGACGATGGCGGCGGCGACCCGCTTCGGCCTCGTTGCTCAGCATGGCGAGCGTGCAGACAACGAGCAGACTGGCGGACAAGAATGAGACGGCGCGGTTCATGAAACTTCCTCCGTGTAGAATTGGCGCTGGCGTCGAAACGATGCCCTGCGCTGATGCCGATCCGACACCCTCTGTCGATGGCAGCGCAGACGGATGCCTGCTTTTGCCAAAAGCCCTCGAGAGTGAGTACCTGAGTCACGGCAAGTGAATTCAGGCTGCCCTCGCCGGCTGCAAAGTCTGTACCGCGTCTTACCCACGCCCGATTCGTGACGCTTCAACAGAGTATCGCCACAAGCGGCCAGCCGCGGTGACCGAGCACAACTCGCAACGTTGGTCGGCGAACCACCGCGCTGGGCCTCCAACTGCCAGTGAGAGTGTGGTCTGAGGAACTCAAATCCATCGATGTGCTGATGACACGGATGCGGTCTGATTCACCGGATGGATTTCCTGAGGCTTCCCGCCGCTCCGCGGCACCGGTTGGGACAACCGGTGGTAACCGGGGT
>DASRYX010000730.1:0-2453 GCA_035686985.1 Planctomycetaceae bacterium
GCGATTGATGGCAAGAATGACACCGGTTGGGCCGTGTTGCCGCAAGTTGGACAGTCGCACGAGGCGATTTTCGAAACCGAACAATCTTGGGCAAACGATGACGCCACGGCGAAATTCATCGTGCGGCTCGAATTCCAGTCGCAATATGCGCAGCACAACATTGGCCGTTTTCGACTGACGGCAACCACCTCACCGAGCCCCGCGCAAAGCTGGGTGACCCCGGCGCTACGTGCGGTTCTCGACGTGGCCTCCGCCGATCGCACTGCGGAGCAGAATACGCAACTGCTCAACTATCTCCACGATCAATCCCCCCGGTTTGCCGAGCTGCGAGACTCGCTGCAGAAACTCAACGAACAGAAGCAGCAATTCGCGAGTAATCTCCCCCGATCGTTGATCACCACTGCTGGTGCCCCGCGCATGGTCCGAGTGTTGCCGCGCGGTAACTGGCTCGATGACAGCGGCGAAGTGATGGAACCGGCCGTCCCGGCGTTTCTCGGAAAGCTCGACATCAAAGACCGCCGTGCGAACCGGCTCGATCTCGCCAACTGGGTGGTTTCGCCTGATAACCCACTGACCGCGCGGGTGATGGTCAACCGCTTATGGAAGCAGTTCTTTGGCGTCGGGTTATCGAAGACCGTGGACGATCTTGGCAGCCAGGGGGAATGGCCGACGCATCCCGAGCTGCTCGACTGGCTTGCCGTCGAGTTCCGCGATTCCGGGTGGAACGTGCAGCACCTCATCAAGCTGATGGTGCTGTCACACACTTACCGGCAATCTTCGGTGCAGACGAAAGAGGCGCGTTCCGTCGATCCCTTCAACCGGTTGCTCTCGGCCCAGAATCGTTTCCGGCTCGAAGCGGAGTTTGTGCGGGATAACATGCTCGCGGTCGCCGGGCTGTTATCACCCCGCGTCGGGGGAGAAAGCGATTATCCCTACCAGCCCGACGGTTACTGGGACTACCTCAACTTCCCACGCCGTACCTGGCCGACAGACGCCGGCGAGCGGCTTTATCGCCGCGGGATGTACGTCCACTGGCAACGGTCGTTTCTACATCCGCCGATGCTGATTTTCGACGCTCCCAGCCGCGAGGAATGCGTCGCGGATCGGCCACGATCCAACACGCCGCAGCAGGCGCTCGCGCTGCTGAATGAACCCGCCGCCGTGGAAGCCGCGCGGGTGTTTGCCGCGAAAATCATTCAGGACGGCGGCCCAAACGATGAAGCACGATTGACGTGGGCATACCGTCGTGCGTTGTCGCGTGCTCCGTCTGACACCGAGAAGGCCATCCTGCTGGCGCTGCTCGAAAAGCATCGAACTGCTTACAAGTCCGACCGCGCGGCCGCCGAAGCGCTGATGAAGTCCGCCGGCGCGTCGCCGATGCCGACAGACCTCAACCTCGCCGAGGTCGCCGCCTGGACCAGCATCACCCGCACCTTGCTGAACCTGCACGAAACGATCACTCGCCTGTGAACGACCGTCGCTGACTTGTCGGCCTCACTGTCGGAAAGCGCTCAATGACGATTTTCAGTGAATTGAAGACACACGCCAATCGGCGCACGTTTCTCGGGCAATCACTCGCCGGGTTGGGGACGGCAGCGCTGGCAGCGTTGTTGAAGCCCGACGCGTTTGCCGCCGGGGCAACTCCTTCCGCGCGATGGGCGGGGACGGTGCAGCCGCTGCATCGACCGCAGAAGTGTAAACGGGTGATTCACCTCTGCATGGCAGGCGGGCCGAGTCATCTCGAAACGCTGGATCACAAGCCGAAGCTGACGGAGCTGAACGGTCAGCCGATGCCTGAGTCGGTGACTAAGGGGCAGCCGATCGCGCAGTTGCAGGGACAGCAGCTGAAGATTCTGGCCTGCCAGCACCCGTTTGAAAGATACGGGCAATCGGGGCAGTCGATCTGCAATCAATTCCCGAAGATCGGCTCGATGGCGGACGATCTGTGCATCATCCGTTCGGTCGTCACGGAGGCGATCAATCACGATCCCGCCCACACCTTCATGAACACCGGGTCTTCGGTCTCCGGCCGGCCGAGCATGGGGTCGTGGGTCTGGTACGGACTCGGAGCTGACGCCGAGAACCTTCCCGGCTTTGTGGTTCTCACCTCGACCGGCAAGAGCGGCCAGCAGCAACCGATCGCGTCACGGCAATGGCACAGCGGCTTCCTGCCGAGCCGTTTCCAGGGTGTGCGGTTTTACTCGAAGGGAGACGCCGTTCATTACATTCAGAATCCGACGGGCGTGACCACGGATCGGCAGCGCGACGTGGTCGACGCCATCGGCTCACTCAATCGTCAGCTCGATCAGACGATCGACGATCCTGAAATCAGCACGCGGATCGGCCAGTATGAAATGGCCTTCCAGATGCAGACCAGCGTGCCGGAACTGGTCGATCTCTCGAACGAAACGAAAGAGACGCTGGAGTTGTACGGAGCACAGCAGGGCGATGGT
>DASRYX010000731.1:0-1536 GCA_035686985.1 Planctomycetaceae bacterium
AACATCCTAAGGAGGAATTTTGGGCAGACGATCCCGCTGATCGTGAAGCGGGACAATCAGCAGGTGTCGCTGAGCCTCGACATGCCGCCGAAGCCGGCGTCGGACGACGCGCCGATTCCGCTGGGGGTCGAGTGGGGACGAATCACAATGAAGCATCCGACGCCCTGGAGACAGGTGTCCGATGCGGCGACGACGATCTTTCGGATGGTCGGTGCGCTGGCGAGTCCGGGCAGCGATGTGAAGGCTGCCCATTTCAGCGGTCCCGTCGGGATTCTCCGACTGTACTATCGCGTGTTCGAAGCGCCGGATGGGTGGCGGCTGGCGCTCGCGTTGAGCGTGTTGATCAACGTGAATCTCGCGTTGCTGAACATGCTACCGTTCCCGGTACTTGATGGCGGGCACATCACGCTGGCGCTGGTGGAAGCGGTGCGGCGCAAGCCGATGAATGTGCGGGTCCTCGAGGTGGTGCAGACCGCGTGCGCGATGCTGCTGATCGGGTTCATGCTGTACGTGACGTTCTACGATATTGGGGACAATTTCGGCAAAGGTAAGCCGTCGATGCTCGAGCAAAAGGCCAAGGAGGCCGAAGAGTCGAAGGTGAAGGCTGGGCAGAAGTAAATCTCACCGGCCTGCTCCGTGTACTGTCCGTCGCCTTACGTTTACCACCGCCGCCCGAGTCGCGTCGTCCAGGTGGGACGCGTGGCTGTTGGTGGCGAACATCCGATCCGGGTTCAGTCGATGCTGACCTGCGATACGATGGACACGGAGAAGTGTATCTCGCAGACGCTCGACCTGGCGAACGTGGGTTGCGAGATCGTGCGAATCACGGCGCCGACGGTGAAGGACGCGGCGAACCTGGAGAACATTGTCAAAGGGCTGCGTGAGCGCGGCTGCGACGTGCCGATTGTGGCAGATATTCACTTCAAGCCAGAGGCCGCGATGGAGGCGGCGAAGTGGGTGGAGAAGGTCCGGATCAATCCGGGGAATTATGCGGATTCGAAGAAGTTCAAGATCATCGAATATACGGATGATCAATATGCGGCGGAGCTGGAACGCATTCGTGAGCGCTTCACGCCGCTGGTGCAGTATTGCAAGGATCACGGACGGGCGATGCGGATCGGGACGAACCATGGGTCGCTGAGCGATCGCATCATGAACCGGTACGGCGACTCGCCGCACGGAATGGTGGAGAGCGCGCTGGAGTTTGCGCGGATTGCGCGGGAGCTGGGCTATCACGATTTCATGTTCTCGATGAAATCGAGCAACCCGAAGGTGATGATCGAGGCGTACCGGTTGCTCGTGGCAAAGCTGTGGGATCTGCACCAGCAGGAGACGGATCCTGCGAACTCATGGCTTTATCCGATTCATCTCGGTGTGACCGAGGCGGGTGACGGCGAGGACGGCCGCATCAAGTCGGCGATTGGCATTGGCAGCCTGCTCAATGATGGGATCGGCGATACGGTTCGGGTGTCGCTGACCGAGGACAGCGTGCACGAGATTCCGGTCTCGCAGGCGCTAGTGTCGCCATTCAATGCC
>DASRYX010000732.1:0-4864 GCA_035686985.1 Planctomycetaceae bacterium
GTGCCGAGCGAACTGTTCAACCCGACGCCACTGGCCTGATGGCAGTAATAACTGCAGTTGTTGACGTTGTTCGTGCCGTAGACCCGCGCAAAGAGCTGCAGCAGAAAGCCGGCTTCATTGCTGCTTCGGCCGCTGAAGTACCAGAAGGTTTCGTCGGGCGACACCGCTTTCAGCTTGCCAACAATCCGGGCGAACGCATCGTCCCAGGTGATCGGCCGGTAGTATTGGTCACCCTGTGTATAAAGCAAAGGCTGCGTGATGCGTCCGCTGTTCTCCAGTTCCCGCGGCGTGAAGGCCTGCCACTGCGCGACGGAGTAGGTGTCGGTGAATTTTTCTGTCAGAGCGCCCTGCATGTCGGAGACCATCGCCTGCAGCGATTTCTTGCAGACTTCGGGGAACACGCCGCGCTCGTTGACCATGCCCCCTTTTTGGCCGCCCATGCCGAGGGCGCAGGTCTTGCACGCGTTCTTCGACCGCATCGCCTTCCACAACGCCCACAAGCCGCCCGCCTGTCTGGCTTTGGCGAACGTGTAGAAGAGCGCAGGAAAGCCACCACCGGTGCGAACGCGACGCATGAAGTTCTCTCAGAGTGGGAACGCGTGATCCATTCATCGTAGTTGCTGGATGTGTGCGTCACAATAGGAGCTGCTTGTTCCCCGGGGAAACCCTCACAAAGCGAAACCGCCGTCCCGGGAGCGCCTCGGAACGACGGTTTGAGCGACCGCAGGAGATCTGCGACCTCTTATGTTTTCGATGACAGCCCGCCGGCGGTTTTAGTGGACGACTTCGCGGATCCACCGCTACTGGTTCCGTGCAACTTTTTGACGTCCTCTGCCCGGCGTTCCGCTTCCCGTTTGCCGGATGCCTTGGCACTTTCACGTCGAGCCTCACCCGCCTGGTGGTGCATTTCTTTCCGATGCGCTTCGGCGGCCGCCCGTGCAGCGGCTTCCTTCGCTGCGGCCTCCTGCAGCGCTTTCGCCTGTGCGGCCTGAGCCTTCATCACGTTTTGGAGCATTGAGGAGTAATTGCGTCGTCCACGCTGAGCACTCGCGGGACTCGCCAATCCCGACCACATGACTGCCGCCGCCAACATCACCAGCCGAGCCCGCTGCATCACACACCTCAATTCTGCTACCATTCGCGACGATCAAGATCACCGCTGGCGCGCCATGTCGTCCCCTATTGATTATGACGTTGTGAGCAAGGCTTCTATTCGTTCGATCGGCTTGCAATTGCTTCAGTTACCAAAGATGAGAAGCCAAATGGCGGATGATCACTGCCGGTGTGGTTTCAAGATGTCTTCTTTGTAATCAGGTCCCTCGAATGGATCGCAAAACCATCGCTCTGGAATTTCTGCAGCACGCGCGACTGGGGCAGCGGGACGCTGCGGCGGCCCTCGTGACGGCTGACGCGAAGCATCACAATCCCTACTTTGCGGCGGGCATGCCGGCGCTGCTGGACGCAATGATCGCCGCTGCCGTGTCGATGCCCGACCGCGAGATGCACGTGAAGCACGTCGTGGCGGAAGGGGATTTCGTCGCCGTCCATTCCCACATCATCCACCGGTCAGGCGAACTCGGCGTTGCGGTGATGCACCTCTTCCGGTTTGAGGGGGACCGCATCGCCGAACTGTGGGATCTCGGCCAGCCCGTTCCTGCGGACAACAAAAACACAGACGGGATGTTCTGAGCCGTAGACTTTGCCGGTTGCGCAAAGTTTGCTGGCAATTCGCCCCGGCTCTGAGTATGTTCATTCGCCGTACGATCTCAGGATGAATGGACAACTCGGAGACGGAACATGCGACTGGCGAAATACTTACTCGCGGCGATCTGCCTGGTGGCGGGGATGTCGGAAATGGCATCGGCTCAGTGTCCCCCGTGGCGACCCTGCGGTCCGGGAAACACCTGGGGCGGCAACCGGCTGTTCCGTCAGGGAGCCGGCGGTGCCGACTTCCGTCCTGCGTGCGCGAATCATGATGCCTGTCTGGCGAGCGGTTTCAGCCGTCGGGCCTGCGATCAGGCCTATTACAACCAGATGACCGCCGCGTGCGCGTGTTCGGACAACCCCGGAAAGTGCATGCGCAAGGCCCGCTCGCAATACATCGGCGTCCGCCTGTTCGGCGGCCTCTACACCCGCGGCCCGAAGTAAGACGGCTGTATCTTTGGGAGGGCGAAGCTCCCGCTGAGCCGCTGTTAGCAGCACCCTCTGTTTAATTGCGGCTCAGCGGGAGCTTCGCCCTCCCGGGATCGGATTTACTGTCGTGCCTGCAACCAGCGCAGCGTGAACGCGAGCGAGTGCAGGCGTGTCGAGGTCGTGTCCGCGCGGGACATGAACACCACGGGCGCCGACGTCCCGACGAGCAAACCGCCGAAGCGGCTGTCTGCGGCGTACATCAGCGCTTTGACCGTAAGGTTCGCCGCGTTGAGATTCGGGAAGAGCATCGCATCCGCGGCCCCGACGACGCTGCCGGCAATCCGCTTCTTTTCCCCGGCGTCCGCGGCATAAGCCAGATCGAAGGACAACGGTCCCTGCACGGCACAGGGGCCGAGTCCGTACTCGAGCGCGTGGGTCTGCAACTCGGCGGCTTCGAGTGTGTCGGGCATCGCCTCCGTCGGTTTCTCCGTCGCGGACATCACCGCGATGTGCGGGACGTTGTCCCCGTCCACGGGACCATCCCACAACGCGCGAGCGACCTCCGCGAGGCTTTTCAGCAGATCGATTTTTTGTGCGAGTGTCGGCTGAATGGTGATCCCGGTGTCGGTGAGCAAAAAGCGCCGCTGATCCCGTGGGATCTCCATCAACACGACCTGCCCGATGACCCGGTCGGTCCGCAAACCGGTCTCGCGCGACAGCACGGCCTTCATCAACGCGGGGGTCGCGATCTGGCCTTTCATCAGCAACTTCGCGCGGCCCGACTTCACCGCGGCCACCGCAGCTCCGGCGGGATCATCGGTGTCAATCACTTCAAACGGCGCGAGATCAATGTTCAATTCGTGCGCGAGAACAGCGACCTCGGCTTGCGATCCCGTCAGCAACGGCTTGACCCATCCGCGATGGGCCGACTGCGACAACGCCTCCAGCACCGTGCGATCCGCACCCCCGGCGGCCACCACGGGGACGGGTGCCAATCGCTGATCGGCCGCGCGGAATAGCGTGTCAAAACTCAACAGACTCATGAACTCAGCCTTGTTGTCGTCATTGGGAGGGCGAAGCTCCTGCTGAGCCGCAACCAACAGAACGTGCTGCTAACAGCGGCTCAGCAGGAGCTTCGCCCTCCCGTTATGGATCCGAATTAGAACAGCGGCAGAAAACCTTGCGAGCGACGCCACGCGGAGAGCTGGCCAATATGCGTGGCGAGATGCGTCGTCAGCAGATGCGATAACAACTGCCCCATCGTTTCGATCTTGGTATTCGCCAGCAAGGATGAGCCGTGCGGCTGGGCCAGCTCGGCGTCATCAGCGGTGGGCAACACGGCGAGAATCCCTTCGTAGTTGTTGCGGATGGTCTGCGCCCACTCCGCTGCGGTCTGTTGCGGCAGCTCGGCGTGCGGGTCGGATCCGGGACCGAAGGCCTTGTGCCAGGCCGCGGGACATTGCCGCGGGCGCTTCAACATTGGGCCGGCGAAATCGGCGACAATGGCGAGATGGCCGAGGATCCAGCCGGGAGGATTGGCGCTGCCGTTGGCGCGTCGCAGATCGTCCGGGGTCATTTCGGCGATGATGCGTTCGAGATAATCGAGCATGAACCGGCAGAGGGCGGGGACGTCGTGGGTCATGAGCGACTCGTGAATTCAGGTTGGGAGTGGGACGCGCCATTCTACCGCAGGAGTGTTCTGCCTCGAAGTGTGGCCGCTGGAGAGAGATTCCGCGCGAACCGGAAATCGGCGTCGGTGTCTGTGAGGTGTCTTCACCAAAAACTCGACGCCGGGGACCAGTTTCGGTCTTGCCTTCGGCGGGGGAATGGTGAAAAATCAATTGAGGGTCGCACAAACGTAGTGCGACGGACGAGAAGCCCGCGAGGTGTCCGGCCCTGGCGGACCGGACGAAGCGGGGTAACCCGTTTGAAAGGAGGTGGTTTAGTGGATTCTGACAGTCAACGCCAGCGAGGTGGTTACGTCTGACAGCCAGTCGACGGGCTGTCTGCAGACAGCCACTGTCTCATCCGCGGATCGCCCTGTTACTAGATCCCGATGAGTGTGCTAGCCCTGGTGGGGAACCTGCAACGCAGGCCTCCACCAGGGTTTTTTTGTTGGTAGAAGCGTAGAGTGTGCGGATGTACTGTCAAATCTGCTTCCGACTCACGGATTCGTACCAACGCCGGGACCAATCATGGCTGCAACCACTCGATGGCCTGCTCTCCCGTTTGGACTGATCGGGGCGGTTTTGGGCGGCACACTTGGTTACTTCGGTTTCTTCTGGGTCGCCCAGCAAGGGTTCTATGCCCTGCTGCTGCCTGCCGGACTGCTTGGATTAGGAGCCGCGATCGGTGCACGGGGAAGATCACTGCCTCTGGCCATCATTTGCGGATTGCTGGGATTGCTCCTGACGCTCTATACCGAGTGGCGATTTTCTCCCTTTATCGCCGACGAAAGCTTCGCTTACTTCATCACTCATCTCCATAAGCTCAAGCCGATCACATTGCTGTTCGTTGCCGTCGGTACATTTCTCAGCTACCGCCTGGCACTTGGCATGGATTCCCCAGCCAAAGCGACTTGATCGCAGATCTCGTTGCTCGCGTTCAATGAATCGCAAATCGCTAAGTCCTTGATCACAACGGAGAGCACGGTGGACCTGCTGGATCGACTGCTCGGGCATGATGCCTGGACCACGAATCTCCTGCTGCAGCGTTGTGAATCGTTCTCGGA
>DASRYX010000733.1:0-6883 GCA_035686985.1 Planctomycetaceae bacterium
GCGAGTTGTACGGTTTGTCCGACCTGCCGACGAAAGCGCAGTCGCTGGAGATCGCCGCTCCGTGGCAGCCGTACAGCACGATCGCATCATGGTATCTGTGGCGGTTATCGGATCTGAAGTCTGACCTGAACGTCGACGCGAGCCAATATCCGGTGTAGGGTCCGCTGTGCGGACCGCATTTTCATCCTGACCGGAAGACGGTCCGCACAGCGGACCCTACAAGAGTCACTTCGTGGCGGCGTCGCGCATTTCGGAGAGCGCGTGGCGAATGTCACGCAGGGTGACGGCATCGGTCAACACGCGCCCGCCGGGACTTTCGGGGAGTTCCTCGGCCAATGTCTTCAATTTCTTGGAGAGCGCCAGCACGACGGGCACGCCTTTCTTCCGGCAGCGTTTCACCGCCGCCTGAAACACTGGCACAACTTCCTTCCCCAACGCTTCCCCGATGAAGATCAATCCCGCGGGCTGGTCACTGTCGACGCGGTTCAGCGCCCGGATCGGATCGGTCAGCACGAGCACGCGGTAGCCATGCTTGGTGAAGTATTCGCGTAGGGCATCCTGCTGCTTCGCCCGGTTCTCCACGCAGATCACCACCGGAGCCGCTTTCGGCGCGGGTTCGTCCGATGTTGCGGAAGAGGATTCTGCCGCGGCCCCGTTGATTCTGCGCAGATCGGCGACGACTTCGCTGGGTGACTGATACCGCATGTCCGGGTCAATCGTCATCAGCTTGTCGACGATTTCACAGATCCCCCAGGGCAAGCTGGGATCGAGGTTGCGCACGGGTCGCACATCGCGGTAACGACTGAACAGCTTGCGATCTTCCGCGCGCTTGCTGGGGGGATAGGGCGGTTGTCCGGTCAGCAGCTCGTAATAGATCGCGCCGAGGAAATAGAGATCGCTGCGCGGATCGTTGACCGGCGCGCCGGTGTTTTTTTCGATCGTGGCGTATTCGATCGCGCGATCGACTTCTTCATCAATTGACGCGAAGGATGCGTCCTGTCCCGCGAGACCGAAGTCCACGAGTTTCGCCACGCCTTGGGCGCTCAGCAACACGTTGGACAGTTTCAGATCGCGATGCGTCAGCCCGAGACTCAGCGCGTATTCCAACCCTTCGGCGATGTCGAGGACATACTTCGTGGCGTCGGCGGGCGAGAACTTCTTGCGGATCTTGATGAAGTCGCGGAAGTTGCCCCCCTCGACAAACTCCATCGTGAAATAGTGCTGATTGCCGTCGCTGCCGACTTCGTAAATCGGCACGATGTTTTTGTGCTGGAGTCGTTTGCCGAGCTCACCTTCACGGCGGAACAGCATCACCGCGCGAGGATCGGTGGCGAGTCGCTGACGGAGTACCTTGATGGCGACCATCTGGCCGCCGTCCAGAGCCGCACCGCGGAAGACACGGGCAAAGCTGCCCGACGCGTTCCGATACAGCAGCTTGTAGCCGCCGACGCGCAAGCCCTCGGTTTCACCCTTTTTGAGGATGCCCGACTGGTACGACGTCAGCACGCCGAGGGCTTCGAGTTCACGGATCAGCCCCTCGATATTCGCGTGGCCGCCGAGCATCCGCTTGGCTTCCTGCAGGTGTGCAGGGTCGACCAGCCGCATCCGCAGCAGCGTGTCTTCCAATTGGGCCAGCGTCGAAAACGGCATGCGGGTACTCAAGGCAATCCGGATCATCGGTCGCCGGTCCTCTGGCCCGAGGTCCGGCGAGGCTCAGCACGCACGTCGACGGAATCGTCAACGAATCTTCATCCTAACGAAAGTCCGACGCGCCGCAAGGCGGTCGAGGGCTTCGCGCGTCCGTCTCAGCGGGATCGAGCCAGCAGGAAAAGACTTCTCCGCACAGGTGCCGGAGCAGCCGACAAATTCATCTGATTTGTCGAAATGGGATTGCGTCGGGTATCGCTGTGGTGAGACGTGCCGACGTCATTTCGTAGAGGGCAGGGGATCGTCGCTGCGCGGTTTCGGTGCGCCGTAGCCTCCGGCTTTTTCATAGGCGCGCACGTAGTCGACTCGCATCTCGGTGGGGAACTCCGTCGTCTTATCCGGGTTGCCGAGGAATTGCCCACCGACGGCGACGTTCATGATCAGATAAAACGGCTGGTCAAACGGCGCCGGCCAGGGATTAAGATCGGCTTCACCGGCCGGTTTCGCCCCTTGGCTGCCGTCCGTTTTGCTGGTGCTCCACCAGAACGATTGCCGGGCATATTCGTGCCCATCGACGGCCCAGCGGATTTCGCCCGGTTCCCATTCGAGCGCGTACACGTGGAAGTCGGCGATGGTGCCGCCATTCGGGAGTGTCAGCTCGCGGCTGGTGTGGGCATTGTGCGGCCAGCGGGACCCGTAGTGCAGCGTGCCGAGAACTTTGTGTGGCTCCTGCCCGCGGGCTTCGAGGATGTCGATCTCGCCCGAGGACGCCCACGCTCCATACGCATCCTTGAGAGGCAGCATCCACAACGCGGGCCAGACGCCTTGTCCCGTGGGCAGCTTCGCGCGGATTTCAACTTTTCCGTACTTCTGCGCGAACAGCGCGGTGCCGTCTTTCGCACGCGTCTTGAGTCGGGCCGACGTGTAACCGCACCCGTGCAGCGATTCTTTCAATGCCCGGATGTGCAATTCTCCATCCTTGATGAACGCGTTGGTAGAAGCATTCGTGTAGTACTGCAACTCGTTGTTGCCCCAGCCGTGAATCCACTGGTTCGCCTCGTAGTTGTAGAACCCGTTGCCGATGTCGAAGTCCCACTTCGTGCGATCGATCTCCGGACCCGCGAATTCATCACTCCAGACGAGTTTCCATTCCCCTTTGGCCGGTTCCGCGGCGTGGAGCACGCCATTCATCAGCAACGCACTGATCAGCAGCAGCCACGGGATAAAGTTCATTCCAATCTGCAGCACGATGGGCTGTTCCTTTTGTAAGCGGGCCGGCGCTAGCCGCCGGTGAATTTTCTCATGGATGGAGACACCAGCGGTTCCCGCCGTGCCGCTCATGAATTGTCAGCACGCTTGCCGAGGTTACGCGGTCGTCACACACTGAGCACACGAATTGACGAAATGTTGCACGGGGGCCGGACGATGCCGCGGGTGGGAGTGATCGCGTGGATTCAGGAATCGAACACGTTTCTGCCCGAGCCCACAACGCTCCGGCACTATGAACAGGACGTGCTGCTCACAGGCGCGGCGATGCGCGACTTCTTTCTCGACGCGCAGCATGAAGTCGGCGGGATGTTCCGCACTTTGGCAAAAACGAACGTGGAAGCGGTGCCGGTTTTCGCCGCCCGGGCGATTCCGTTTGGGGCGATGACGCCGGAATGCCACGCGGCGTTGCGGTCGCGGCTGCTGTCAGCGCTCAAGGAAGCCGGACCGCTGGATGGACTACTCGTCGCCCCGCACGGCGCCACAGTGTGCGAAGCGGTGCCGGATGTCGACGGCGACTGGTTGCAGGCCGTGCGTGAAGCCGTCGGTCCGACGATCCCCATCATCGGCACGCTCGATCCCCACGCAAATCTCTCCCCGGCGATGGTCGCGGCGACCGATGCGTTGTTCGCCTATCGCACTAACCCGCACATCGATCAGGCGGCGCGGGGAGTTGAAGCCGCCGAATTGATGCTGTCGACACTTTCAGGAAAAGTGAAGCCGGTGCAAGCCGCGGTCTTTCCACCGATGGCGATGAACATCGAACGGCAGTGCACTGAGGAGCAACCGCTGTCAGGAATTTGTGAATTTGCTGACCAGTTGCGGGAACGCACCGGTGTTCTCGGCGTCAACATTTTCCTCGGATTTCCATATGCCGATGTCGCCGAAATGGGATCAGCGGCGCTTGTCGTCACAAACGGGGACCGCGCTCTCGCCAAGCAGACGGCTCACGAATTGGCCCAGCAGTTGTGGGACCATCGCGAGGGTCTCGCCGGGACGTTTTTATCTGTGACCGATGCTGTCACCAAAGCCGCGACCGCACCATCGCCGGTCTGTCTGCTCGACATGGGGGACAACGTGGGCGGCGGTTCCCCGGCCGATGCCACATGGCTGCTGCACGAACTCGCACGGCAACACGTCACGCCTAGTGCAATCGTCCTCTTCGATCCGGCGAGCGTTCTTCAAGCCGAAGCCGCCGGTGTGGGACAGCGTTGCCATTTATCCGTCGGTGGTCGCAGCGGTGAGTTGCACGGGGCGCCGTTCTCCGCGGAGTTCACGGTGCAATTCATCGGCGATGGCCAGTTCTCGGAGCCGGAAGCGCGACACGGCGGCTTCACCCATTTTGACCAGGGGCGCACGGCAATCGTCCGCACGGATGATGGGCTCACGGTCATGTTGACCTCGCGCCGCGTGCCGCCGTTCAGCCTGCGACAACTGACGGCGTTCGGTCTCGACCCGGCGGCGTTCCGCGTGCTCGTTGCGAAAGGCGTGAATGCCCCGCTCGCTGCCTACGCTCCCGTCTGCCGTACAATCCTGCGCGTCAACACGCCGGGTGTCACCAGCGCGGATATGACGACGCTGCCGTATCGTCACCGGCGCGTGCCGATGTATCCGTTCGAACGCGAGACAACGTGGACGGGTTGAGGTTTTCGGGAGGGCGAAGCTCCCGCTGAGCCGCTGGTTGTCCCAGCGAGTTAAAGCGCTCGCGGCTCAGCGGGAGCTTCGCCCTCCCGAGGTAGGTCTGCGATGATTGCTTGCGCTTTGCGTGGGATCACGCAAAGCGCAAGCAGAAAACGAAAACACCCCATCGAAAAACTTCAATGGGGTGTCGCGGAGTGTCATCGCCTGCGGTCAGGCTACGACAGAAGTTGCCGCTCGAAGGAGATGCCGTACTTCTTCATCTTCTTGTAGAGCGTTGTGCGATTGATGCCGAGCGCGGTGGCGGTGTCCTGCCGGTTCCACTGATGCGTTTCGAGGGCATCGATGATGAGTTGCTTCTCGGGAGAGGCGAGTGCGGCTTTGAGGTTGTTGCCGGGACCGCTTAATCGCCCGGGCGTTAACTCAAATGTAAGATCTTCGGTCCGGACGGCTTCGGGCAGATCGTTCGGCTGAATGACGGTGTTCTTGGTCAGCACGACGGCTCGCTCGACCACGTTGACCAGTTCGCGAACATTGCCCGGCCAGCGGTAACGCTGCAGGAGTTCCATCGCGGTTTCGCTGAACCCCGTCACCTTTTTGCCGGTCTGCTTGATGAAATCCTGCAGATAGTGTTGCGCGAGCAGCGGGATATCGCTCATGCGGTCCCGCAACGGCGGCTGTGTGAGCGTCACGACGTTGATGCGGTAGTACAAGTCCTGGCGGAACGTCCCCTTGCGGACCTCTTCTTCGAGGTCGACGTTGGTGGCGAGAATCATCCGCACGTCGACCTTATGCGTCTTGTTTCCGCCGACGGGTTCGAATTCACGATCCTGCAGCACCCGCAGCAGTTTCACCTGCAGGCTGGGTGAGGCGGTCCCGATTTCGTCGAGGAAAATCGTCCCGCCGTTCGCCTGCAGGAACTTGCCCTGCTTGTCCGCGACGGCTCCGGTGAACGCTCCGGCGACGTGGCCGAAGAGTTCGCTTTCCAGCAGTGAATCGGGCAGCGCACCGCAGGCGACTTCCACGAACGGCTTGTCGCGGCGGTTGCTGAGCTGATGAATCGCGCGGGCGGTCAAGGTTTTGCCGGTGCCACTTTCGCCGAGAACCAGCACCGTGGTCCGCGTATCGGCGACACTTTCAATCAGATCGAACATCCGCAGCATGCGATAGTCATGCCCGACGATGTTCGACATGCCGAAGCGCTGATGCAGCTGCTGCTTGAGATTCTTGTTTTCGGCAACGATCTGCTTCTGGCCGAGAGCGCGTTCAATCGCGAGATTGAGTTCGTCTTCGATCATCGGTTTGGTGAGATAATCGAAGGCGCCCAGGCGGATGGCCTCGACCGCGCTTTCGATCGTTCCGTACCCGGTGAGCAGAATCACCTGGGTATCGGGCACCTGCTGCTGCGCCCATTCGAGGAGCGCGAAGCCGTCCTGATCGGGCAGGTTGATATCGCAGATGACGATATCGAACGGGTAGTCCTTCATCCGGGTCATGGCGTCGCGACAGCTCGTCGCGGTTTCGGTGCGGTGACCCTGGCTCCGCAGGTAGTCGGCCATGGAATCGAGCAACGGGCGATCGTCATCGACGACCAGCAGCGAACCGTGGTACATGCTCTTAACTTTATGGGGTGCGTTTCAGGGACACCAGCGACGCCGGAACACCATGATGTCCGGGCCCCGCGTCGGCAGACGTCCACCCCCGGGGACGGAATGCCACACACGATGCCAAGGGATCACAGTTCAAACAGGGTGCGGAATTGACACGTTGCGCAACCGCGTCGTCGCCGGATCATCCAGCCCGTCGTGGCCCGCCGACGAATCGTTTCCACTGGGCTGGGAAACGCTTCGAGAGGATAAACCAACCCTACGTCACAGTGGCGAAGTGTCAACAAGAAATGTTGCCGTGTTTTCGTCAGGCGACAAGAACTGTAGAAGCGGCGCAATCGATACCATCGTTTAGCCGCGACCCGCCAGGGGAGCGCTTTTGATGATCGCGCCGCGCTTGGTGTCGAAACCCAGCGCTCCCCTGGCGGGTCGCGGCTAAACGGTCCCTAATCTGATCTTGTCCGAATCGCGGTCATCCACTAACGTCCCGCCCGAACCCCTGTTTCAATTCGATGTTGGTTTCTTCCCTGTTGCGGAACCGAGCCGTCGTGCGCCGTTTCCTGTTGCTGGCGTTGTCGCTGATCGTCGCGAGCGGATGCTCGACGACCGGGACCGGCTGGCGCGCCGCCTGGGGAAAGAAAGCCGACGCGCAACTCGCCGAGAAGAAGTCGGCTGCGGACGAGAAGAAGGCGAAGGACGAAAAGGTCGCCGAGGCCGCGAAACCC
>DASRYX010000734.1:0-7037 GCA_035686985.1 Planctomycetaceae bacterium
CTTCATCCCCTTGTGGGTCTTCAACTTCGGCATGACAACTCATCCTGAATCAATGGCTCGACATCCCCATCATCGGCAGCGAGCCGAAACCGGGACCGAGGATTATAGCGGAACCCCGGAAGAATTTTCCAGAGACCCCGACAGGTTTTTCTTGGCGTAACCAGCGGCGGGATTATGCCTTCGGCGTCAGCACTGCGGTCATATTCCGGCCGCCTTCCAGTCCGGGCGTCTTTTCGACTTTTGCGACGTCTTCGAGCTGGGCGATGATCGCGGCGAGAATTTCCCGGCCGCGGTCGTGGTGAGCATTTTCCCGGCCGCGGAAGATGATGTTCAGTTTCACTTTATCTTTATGCGTCAGGAACTCGCGAGCCTGTTTCACCTTGAAGTCGATGTCGTGTTCGCCGGTTTTCGGGCGGAGACGGATCTCTTTCAGCTGAACCTGGTGCTGCTTGGCCGAGTTCGAGTGCTTCTTCTTCTGTTCGTACTTGAACTTGCCGTAATCCATGATGCGGCAGACCGGCGGGCGCTCCGTGGGAGCGACTTCCACAAGGTCCATGCCGACTTCAAATGCGGTGCGTAGCGCGTCGGCCGTGGGAATCACGCCGAGCATTTTGCCTTCATGATCGACCACCCGAACGGGTGAAAGGCGGATTTGATCATTGATCCGATGCGTCGTTTCGATTGCAGAATTCTCCCTGATTTCGTTTCCGTGACGAGGGGAGGCAATCCTTCGACCGACCGCGTCCTCCGACAACACCCCGTTCACCGCAAGCCATTAGAATTACCGCGGAACCTGCAGCGTGTCAAGAACTTCACCCCGTCCGGCGGCGTTCTTGCGGAAGTTCCGCCTTCCCCGGCGGCGGGGAGGCGATTCCCATTTCCGCCAGTTTCTTCGCAATCATGTCCCGCGGCTTGGTCAGCGTCTGACCCATCGTGATCGCTTTATGCCCCTTCAACACCCCCGGCAGAGCGCGGAACAGCGGCGTTCCCTCGACCAGAACTTCCGCCCCATCCTGATGTTCGGTCTCCGTCATGATGACATCGCCGACGGCCAGTCCGGAGAGTTCTCCCGCCGTGAGCTTCCCGCGGGCCAGGTTGACCACCACTTCGACCGCGGCGGATTGCACACTGGTTTCCAGATTCAGAACCTGCCGGGGATCGGCGGCCTTCTTGGTGTACGCCGACCATGAATCCGACGACAGCTTTCCCGCCAGCGGCTCAATCGCATTGAACGGGATGCACAGATTCATGATCCCGCGGACTTCGCCCATCGAGACTTCGAAGCTGATAAGCACGATCACTTCATTGGGCGGCACGATCTGGACGAGTTGCGGATTGCTCTCGACCTGCTGCACGCGCAGTCCGAGCTTCGCAATGTTGGCCCAGGCGTTTTCCAACCCCACAATCGCCAGCCCCGTGATCCGGGAAACGAGTTGCAGCTCAATTTCCGTCAGCGGACGGCCCGGGAAGTCATTCGCCGCTTCCTTCCCACCGCCGAGTAACCGGTCGATGATCGGAAAGATGATCGACGGGTTCAGATCGAGAATAATGTGACCTTCGAGGCCTTCCGACGCCAGCAGATTGAAGCACGTCGGATTCTCGAGGCTAAACACGAACTCGCTGTAGGTGAGCTGATCGACGCTGATGAGCTTCACTTCGATAATCGCGCGGAGCATGCCGCTGAGACCCGCACCGAACTCGCGGCTGAAGCCTTCATGCAGCGCCTGGAACGCGCGCATCTGCTCTTTGCTGACACGTTCGGGACGTTTGAAGTCGTAGACGCTGATCTGCGAACGAAAGTCGTCGCGGCGCGTATTCGTCACCGTGTGCTGCGGCTGCAGACCGGGATCCAGCGCCGCCAGCAGCGACTCGACTTCTGATTGACTGAGGACATCACCCATCCGTGGGTCTCCCGGGTGGAGAGAGTGGATGGGTGGAGAGTAGAGAGTAGATAGCGAAAGAACTCCTGCTATCGACTCTCTACTCTCCACTCACCACTATCCCCTGATCTGTCCGTCTCCGCGGACGATCCATTTGTAACTGGTTAATTCGCGTAGGCCGCAGGGGCCGCGGGCGTGGAACTTGTCGGTGCTGATGCCGATCTCCGCGCCCAGGCCGAGTTCGCCGCCGTCGTTGAATCGTGTGCTCGCGTTGACGGTCACCGCCGACGAATCGACCAGCGCGACAAACCGGTCCGCCGCTCGCAGGTCGTGGGTGACAATCGTGTCGGTGTGCTGCGACCCGAAGCGGGCAATGTGATCAATCGCCTCATCGAGTGAGTTCACCACGCGCGACGAAATGATCTTGTCAAGATATTCGGTGCGGTAGTCGTCTTCGGTCGCGGGCTTTGCTGAGGAAATGGCCGCGCACGTTTTCGGACAACCACGGATCTCCACGTTTTCCGCGGCGAACATCGCGGCCATCATCGGCAGGAATTTTTCAGCCACGGCTTGATGGATCAGCACACACTCCGCGGCGTTGCAGACACCGGTTCGCTGGCACTTCGAATTGCGGAGAATGTTGAGCGCCATCTCCAGATCCGCCGCAGCGTCGACATAGACGTGACAGAGGCCGTCAAAGTGCTTGATCACCGGCATGGTGGCTTCAGCGGCGACGCGCTCGATCAGCGATTTGCCGCCGCGTGGGATCGTGACGTCAATCAGCCCGCGGAGCTTCAGCATCTCGCCGACAACTTCGCGGTCGGGCGTTGCAACGAGCTGCACGGCGTGCTCGGGCAGGTTGCACTCGACCAGCGTGTCTTTCAGGATCCGATAGAGCGCCACGTTGCTCTGCAGCGCTTCTTTACCGCCGCGGAGAATTACGGCGTTCCCACTTTTCACGCAGAGCGCCGCGGCATCCGCCGTGACGTTCGGGCGGGACTCATAGATGAAGAAGACCACACCCAACGGGACACGGCGTTTTTCCACGCGCAGCCCATTGGGACGATGGTAGCCTTCGATGACTTCGCCCACCGGATCGGACAGCGCGGCGACATCCCGCAGCGCTTGTGCAATCTCGGCAATCCGCGGCGGTGTGAGTCGCAGGCGGTCAATCGCCGCGGCGTTCAGGCCGTATTCCGGCGCTTTCGCGAGATCCTGTTCGTTGCGGGAGACCAGCTCCGCAGAGCGTGTTTGCAAGGCATCCGCGGCTCGATGCAGCCAGCGCTGTTTGTCCGCGCCGCACGCCGAAAGGAGCTGGCGCGACGCCGCACGGGCGCGGTCAGCCAACTGCCGGGCGTATTCGGCGTGATGCGACATGACGGACGATCTCCTGCGGCGAGTTATCGTAGCGAAGCGGAAAACTGTCAATCCCGGCTGACACGGCGAACTGGGCAACAGTTCGCATCACGGCGGGGGAATTACAACAGCACCGCAAATCAGAGCCGGGGAGACCGTTGCCGTCGCTTGCGCTCCAGGCTGGGCAAGGATCTACAACGTTTCTTCGATCCCGGCGATTTCGTATTTCTGCACGCCTTTCGGAGCCTGAAACTCGACGACGTCGCCGACCTTCTTCCCCAGCATCGCCTGCGCCAACGGGCTGGTGGTGAGGATCTTCATCACGTCGCTGGTGTAATCTTCTTCCCCCGGACCGACGAACTCGTACTTTTCGACGTCGTCAAACTTAAGATCTTTGACGGTGACACGCGTCCCGAACGTCACCACGCCTTTGGGGAGCGACGATTTATCAACGATATAACAGTCGGCAAGTTTCGTGCGCAGCGAGTTGATCTTCGCCTGCAGCATGCCCTGCCGTTCACGCTGACCGTGATATTCCGCGTTTTCCTTGAGGTCGCCCTCGGAGCGGGCATCGGCGATCGCCTCCGCGATCTGCGGCATTTCGACATCTTCCAGAACGCGCAATTCTTCGCGCAGCTTGTCGTAGCCTTCGCGGGTGATGGGTTGCTTATCCATGCCCGTTATCCTTCTCCTGCGGGACGGTTCCGTCTTCCGAGGTGAGCACCACCTCAAAAGACGCAGCGTGCTTCGGCAGAGTCCCAATTGGTGCTCTGCCAAAAGAAAAAGGGACGGACGACACGGGTGTCGTCCGTTCCCTTGGACGGTCATTCTCTGGCATCCATTATATCGGGCCAGCAAGGGAATGCTACCCGTTTTCGCACGGTGATTCTGGAGAATCCGCCGGTCGCAGGTACGACTTATGGCGTTTCCAGATCGGCCACGCACCGGCAGACGCCCGTGCCGAAGTCGCTGCCCAACGGCAGCTTGACGTGATACGTCGCGCCCATCCGTCCGATGCGTAAGTCAACCCGTTCGCCCGGCCGGAGGCTTGCCGCGCATTGCTGCAGATCGCTGAAGGTCCTGATCAGTCGACCGTTGAAAGCCAGCAGCTGATCGCCGCGTCGAAGTCCCGCGCGCGCCGCTGGCGAATTGGTCACCACCTGCGAGAACCGGACGCCGCTGCGCGCGGGCTGCCGTTCATCTTCGACCAGCACCCCGAGGCAGGATTCATCCTGACGCCGAACCGTGACCCGTTTCCGGCGGGTTCGCAACTGCTGAATGGCCTCCGGCGACACGGGCGCATCGCGGGTCAGATGCAGCGCAAGTCCGTCAAAGGGATAAACCCTCAGCAGGTACTTCAAACCTTCGTCGCCGCCCTCCCAATTGTGATCGAGGAGAAATACATGCGACTGCACCAGCCAGGGGCTATCGACATTCGCAACGACGTTGCTCGGGATCGGTTCCGCGGTACTGGCGAGATCGCGAACCTGCCCGCCGAGTTGCCGGATCTGCGCCATGGCTCGAGCATGCCGCAGTGTCAGATTCGTGCTGAGAACACCGATCGCGGCATCGGACAGCGGCTGATTCGGCTGCCGGCCCAACTCTTCCAACGCGGATTCCGCAGCTTCGGCCACCGATGGGTCGCTGGAAAGAAACAGCTCCTGCAGCAGCGCCATGATCGCGGGCAGATCGTCCTCGGTGGCCACCATTGCCGCAGCGCTCAAGTGAGGCACGACCGTTTTACTGCGGTGCAGGAGTTGCCCGCTGGCGGCCTCGCGCACCACCGATCGGGGACTGCGCAGCAGATCCAGCAGTTGCTGATTCGAGAGGTTGGACAATTCCTGAGCCGTCGGATCGGGGAGGAAGAAGATCAGCGCGATCAGCGCCGCCACCACTCCACACCAGGCCCAGAACCAGCGATCCATGAGACGTGTCCGAAAGGATCTTTGAGACGGCGATTGTTTCACGCCCGGGGCCGGAATGCCAGTGCAATCGGAATCGGAAAGGCGGCCAGCTGCCCGTCAATGTTCCGCCTGCACCACCACACGCGGAGCACTTCTACAGACAAAGGAGGCTTTTCTTTGGTCGGCGCGCCGTCATAATGGGTTCGGCTGCGGCCTCATGGGCATTTCCGTCGGTCCGTATGGGAAGTTTTCGTGTCGAATCAGCCAATGTGCACTGAAACGCAACCGCCCCATGCCGGCACCGGCACCGGCGTCGCCGGGCTGGATGACATTCTTTGCGGCGGGTTTACGCCGAATCGCTTTTATCTCGTCGAAGGCGTCCCCGGCTCGGGCAAGACGACACTCGCTCTCCAGTTTCTCCTCGAAGGCGTCCGCCACGGCGAGCCCGTGCTGTATGTGACACTTTCGGAGTCCGACGCCGAGCTGCGCGCGTCGGCGACGGGTCACGGCTGGAACCTCGACGGGATTCACATCCGCGAGCTCGTCCCCAGTGAGGAAGGACTGCTGCCACAAGAGCAGTACACGATGTTCCACCCGTCGGAAGTGGAACTTGGCGAGACCACCAAGCGGATTCTCGCCGATGTGGAACAACTGAAGCCGAAGCGCGTCGTGATCGATTCGTTGTCGGAACTGCGGCTGCTCTCCGGAAATCCGCTGCGCTTTCGACGACAGATTCTCGCGATGAAGCAATTCTTTTCCGGCCGAGAGTCCACCGTTATGGTGCTGGATGACCTGACGTCTTCAGAGCGTGATCTGCAGGTGCAAAGTATCGCTCACGCCGTGATTTCGCTCGAGCAGGTCAATCCAGACTTTGGTCCTGACCGACGACGATTGCGGGTAGTGAAGTATCGCGGAAAGCAGTATCGCGCGGGTTTTCATGACTATGAAATCATCAAGGGAGGGCTGGATGTCTTCCCGCGTCTGGTCGCGGCCGAACATCGTCAGCCGCAGAAGAGCGAACAACTGCCGAGCGGGATTCCCCAGCTGGATGCCCTGATCGGCGGAGGGATCGAACGGGGGACCAGCACCCTGCTGATGGGAGCGCCGGGCACAGGCAAGTCGTCACTGGCGACGGTATTTGCTGTCGCCGCGGCTGACCGCGGCTATCGAGCCTGCATGTTCATTTTCGACGAGAATGAGTCAACGCTGCTAACCCGCAGTGAGGGAATCGGGATCGGGCTGAAGAAGCACGTCGACAGCGGCCTTATCCGCATTCAAGCGGTCGATCCCGCCGAATTATCCCCGGGTGAGTTCGCGCATGCCATTCGGGAAGCGGTCGAAAATGATCAGACCCAGGTCATCGTGGTTGACAGCCTGAACGGCTACCTGAATGCCATGCCCGGGGAACGGTTTCTGGTAATTCAGCTGCATGAAGTGCTCACGTACCTCAGCCAACTGGGCGTCGCCACGATTATGGTGGGAGCGCAGCAGGGGCTCATCGGTCCGATGACCTCGCCGGTGGAGATCAGCTATCTCGCCGACTCCGTAATCCTGCTCCGTTATTTTGAGTTGCGTGGAGAAGTCCGGCAGGCGATTTCCGTCATCAAAAAACGCAGCGGTAATCACGAACGGTCGATCCGGGAATTTCGTCTCGGGAAAGAGGGGATTCATGTTGGTGAGCCGCTCCGCAACTTTCGTGGCGTGCTGACGGGCGTCCCCATCTACGAAGAGCACGCGCCGCCGTCCGGGTCGGCATCATGATCGAGCAGGATCAGGAGACCGTGGAGCAGCGGTTGCTGATGCTGCTGCCAACGGGCAAGGACGCGGACCTCACGGCCTCGATCCTCCGCAACGCGGGCATTGACTGCTGCGTCTGCGCGGCCTTGAAAGATCTCGC
>DASRYX010000735.1:0-4401 GCA_035686985.1 Planctomycetaceae bacterium
ATGATCCCGCGACGAAGGACTTCGGCATGCAGATGCTCGCCACGCGCCGATTCATCGAGCGCGGCGTACGGTTCATCCAAGTCCAGCACGGGGCCGGTGGTGCCGGTGTATGGGATGCCCACGGTGGTCTGAAAGCCAATCACGAACGCAATTTCAAAGCGGTCGATAAACCGATCGCAGGCTTGCTTAAAGATCTCAAGCAGCGCGGTCTGCTCGATTCGACCATCGTACTGTTCGCCAGCGAGTTCGGTCGCACACCGGGCACCCAGGGGTCCGACGGGCGCGATCACCACATCTATGGGTTCTCCGTGTGGATGGCCGGCGGCGGCATTAAAGGGGGTGTGGTGCACGGCAAAACCGACGAGATCGGTTTCCACGCCGTCGAGAACCGGCACTACGTCACCGACGTTCACGCAACCCTCCTGCAGCAACTCGGGCTCGATTCGCGCCGGCTAGAGATCCCCGGCCGCAAGCGGCTCGACATCGATCACGGGAAGCCGATCCCGGAAATCGTTGCGTAGTCATAGATTGGAAGAACCCAGGGATCGCAATCCCTAGGCTTCCGGTGCAATCGTTGAATTCGGCAAATTCGCGCGAAGTCTTACAATCGTTACTGCCGATATCCTCCGAAGACCGACCATGTCGCCGGCCGGGGGGTTGGGCCGTGGTCGGATTCCGGGGGGATTCCGGCGTGGGTTGGTCATCGCTGCTCGTGCTCGCCGTCTTGACGCAATCACCGTCCGCGGCGCCCGTGGAATCCGCAGACCCCGCGGCCGTGATGGCACCCGAAGGGCTGACGTCCGTCGTCCCGAACTGGTCGGTCTCTGACATCGGCTGGGGATTTCAGACATTCACGCCGCGCGCCGGTGTGCAGCATCGCAGTCAGGGCTACGGTTACAACCGGGGTTACACCAGTCTTGAAACCTTCGTCCCGCTCTTTCAGGACGAAATCTTCTGGATGACCGCCTTTCAGGGCAACTTCATCGTCGATAACGGCGGCGAATTGGGCACCAACATCGGCCTGGTGAACCGTCGGTACGCCGAAAGTATGGACCGCATCTTCGGCTTCAACTCGTTCTATACCTACCGCAAAGAAGACGGCAGCCCGTTCAATCAGATCGGGCTGGGGATTGAAACGCTGGGACCGCGGGTCGACTGGCGGATGAACGGGTATGTACCCGTTGGTGATGATCTCTTCATCGCGCGAAACACGCGCATTACCTATGCGGCGTTCTCCGGTCGCGATGTGCTGATCAACTTTCTCGCCAACAAAGCGCTCGCCGGGTTTGATACCGAGTGGGGCGTGCTGCTGCCCGGTGTGATCGACAACCTGCGGGCTTACGGCGGGTTCTATCACTTCCAGGGCAAGAACAGTCGCGATCTGTGGGGTGTGCAGGCCCGGCTCGAAGGCCAGATTCAGAACTCCATGATCGTGCACGCGGGCATTACGAATGACCGCACGTTCGGCACCAACGTGGTCGTCGGTGCGGGCTTCTACTTCCCCGGTGCTGGTCCGCGGAACACCACTGGCTTCGGCCGCGTTGCTGATCGCATGGCCCAATCCGTCTGGCGGAATGACAACATCACCATCGAACGAGGTGAGTTGAAAGCCCCGATCCCGGCGACGTGGAGCGATGGTTCCCGCATTGATGTCGTACATGTCGACAGCACGGTTCCGGCCGGCGGCGATGGGTCATTGTTGAATCCGGTGAACACGCTCACCGCGGCCCAAGCGCTGGATGGTCCGGGATCACTGCTGTTTGTCCGAGCCAACAGCACCTTCACCGGCGAAGGCGTTGTCTTGCAGGATCGGCAACAACTGCTGGGCGAAGGGATCGACCACATCGTTCAATCGCAGTACGGGCCGTTCCTGCTGCCGACGGTCACCGATCCGACCGACATCCAGACGCTTCCCACAATGTCCAACTCGCCGGGTGATGCCGTCGTCGTGGCGAACAACAGCGTGGTGTCCGGGTTCAACATCTTTGCTCCGGGTGGGAACGGGATCAGCGGCAACAACGTGAACAATGTTGCGGTCGACCACGTGCAGATCTCCGGCGCCGGTGGCAGCGGCATCACGCTCACCAATGCGTCCGGAAATCTCACCTTCACCGACAACTTCCTGATCGCCAACGCCGGCCGCGGATTGTCGGTCCAGACGAGTGCCGCCGCTTCGGAGAATACGTTCACCATCAGCAAGAACACAGTTCTGCAGAATGATGACATCGGCATCGCCCTCGCAGCGAATGGCGAGAGCGAGAACACGCTGATCCTGGAAGAGAACCTCGTCCGCGTGACGCTGGGGCCGCTTGAAAGCCGTGTCCTGCCACTTGTGCAGTTCAGTTCGGCCGCGTCGTCATCGTGGCTGGCCCGTGTCGAGAACAACGACATCCAGGATTACTTCAACCGCGACACCAACAGTCCGGATGAAGACCCGTACTATCACCAGCTGGAAGTCCTCGCCACGCAGAACTCGCGCGTGGACATCGGCCTGATCAACAACCGGTTTGAAAGCGACCGCAAGCCGCTCAATGACACCGCGGCGAACGGCTCGTTCGGTGTCCGCCTGCAGAGTAGTGATCTCGCCCAGTTGCGGGCCGTGTTGAAGACGAACACCAGCAGCCGCAATTACGCCTTCAGCGAAGACTTTGGATCCACACTGCAACTCGAAGACACGCTTTCCACCAACACCAGCGGCACGTTCTTCTACTTCCCGACCGCGAACTTTATTGACTTGCTGTCGGCGGGAACGATTGAGCTGCCGTGAGATGGTCCATGGCTCGTGGTCAATGGTTGATGGAAAGTCAGGTCGTGCCGAGCATCTTTCTCCGGCCATAAGCCATCAACCATGAGCCCTCAGCCAATGCTCGCCCTTATCGCCCATGATCAGCGAAAGCCTGAGATGCTGGCGTTTGCCCGGCGGCATCGCGATTTCCTGGCGACCCAGACTTTAGTGGCGACGGGCAACACCGGGCGGTTGCTGCATGATGAACTGGGACTCAGCGTAGAGCGCGTCGCGCATGGTCCCGATGGCGGCGACCTGATCATTGGCGGGCGTGTCGCCGAGGGCAAAATCACTGCGGTGCTGTTCTTCCGCGACCCGCTCACGGCCCAGCCGCACGAGCCGGATGTCTCTGCCCTGATGCGCGTGTGCGACGTGCATCACATCCCGCTCGCGACGAATTCGCGGACCGCTGAAGCGGTGATTCTCGCGCTGCAGTCAGGTCACTAGAGCCCGGGGCTTTCTTAAGCCTGGGTCTCTTGATTTGAACTTTGAAGAGACCCACCCTTAAGAAAGGATGGGCTTCCAGTTATGCGAGATCTTTATACGCGTCCCACGCGAGGTAGCCGACAACGGCGGCGCTGAGCAGGAAGAGGATGTCGAAGACCATCTGCCGGGCAAACGGAATCCCGGTTGCCATATCCAGCAGACACAGCGCGGCGACCACGCCTGCGGCCCCGAACGACATGTACACCAGATTCTTGCTTTGATTGGCCGCCATTCGGTCATCCCACCAGTGAAATCGCTGGCGTCCGCACCCGGAACGCACGCGCGCCATCGTCTCTGCAGTATAGGTCAAAGTTGAAACCGCACGCCATCTTCTTTTCGCGGTGGGCCGCCGTCAATGCCACGAGCCGGGAGGACGGCCCCCCGGCTCGCGCGTTACAATCGGTACGACGCGACGCTCAGGCGTCTTCGTACTCCGAGATGCGGTTCTTCGGCGCGTACGGCGTGATGGCGTCGGCCGTCTGATCCAGCACATACCGCATGACGTAGGCGTCTTCGGCGGTGTCTTCATAGTGCCCGCGGAGCACGGTCGTCGCCGCGAATTCCTTGGACTTGAAGAACATCTGGGCGGGCAGGTTGCCTTCGCGGACTTCCAGGCGGATTTCCGTCCGGCGCTGCTGGGCCAGCTTGTGCACCAGCTTGTCGATCATCTGGCCGCCGATCCCCGTGCGACGGGCCCACGGTGCGACGGCAAAATTAAGCACATGCAACTGCGACTTCAGCAGTTCATAGATCATGAAGCCGACGATGCGTTCCTGATGCTCGGCGACCATGCCGATGCAGTTCCGTTGACGGAGGCAGCAGAGGAAGTCTTCCTCAGTCCAGGCGAACTCGAAGCTCTGCTGCTCGATGTCCAGGACCTCGGGCATATCGCGCCGAATCATCCAGCGGATCTGGACGGCGCACTGCTGTTGCTGTCGTTGGGTTGGGCCGTATGACACGGGAGGCCTCCTTGCCGACCTGAAGTCATCAGGTTCGATGTCGACGGTTTCCATTCTCGCGCGAGCCTGTCTTGCGAACGCAACGGCTCAGAGAAGACATCGGTCGTCGTCATTGCCGGCCGATGCGCTCCTGGTCGCGATGCTGATTGGTACAACCGCGAAACATACCGA
>DASRYX010000736.1:0-2448 GCA_035686985.1 Planctomycetaceae bacterium
CTCGTCCATCGCGGAACACGCGGGGAAACGGGAACGGGGCGACGCAAGGTCACGCACGAAATGGGTGCCGGCGGAAGCCAGACTCAATTCCTGCGGGATTCTGCGAACCCGGTTGCCGTTTTTTTGTTGCGCGGAAAGCTAAGGGCGTAAAGCGGAAAGCCAGCAAGCGTTCCAGAATCTGCTTATCCGGCTTTCCGCTTTAAGCTCTCCGCTTTACGCCCCATGAGACACCGCCATGTTCCCCACTCTACAAGCCAAACTCGCGCGGTTTGAAGAACTCGAAAAGCAGTTGCAGGATCCCGACGTGTTTAATGACACGTCGAAGATGGTCGACATACAGCGCGAGCACGGCGGACTTTCCAAGGTCGCACTGACGATCCGCACGTTCAATCAACTGGAAGCCAACATCGCGACGGCCCAGGAGATGGCGGACGCGTCGACCGATCCCGAAGACAAAGCCTACGCCGAAGACGAGCTGAAAGAGCTTAAAGCGCAATTTGAGCCGATGCGGGCCGAACTGGAGGAAATGGTCACCGCCGGGGATTCACTCACCCGCGGCAGCCTGATCATGGAAATCCGCGCGGGCACCGGCGGCGACGAAGCCGCGCTTTTTGCCCGCGATCTCTTCGACATGTATACCCGTTACTGCGACAAAGTCGGCTGGAAATACGAAGTGATGGACATGTCCACTTCGGAACTCGGCGGGCTCAAAGAAGTCGTGCTGACGATTACCGGCGCGGCGTCATTCCATCAACTGCAATTCGAAAGCGGCGGCCACCGTGTGCAGCGGGTCCCCGAGACCGAAACGCAGGGCCGTGTGCATACCTCGGCCGCGACGGTCGCTGTGATGCCGGAAGCCAGCGAAGTCGATGTCGAGATCAAGGATGATGACTTGCAGATCGACACGATGCGCGCGGGAGGTCCGGGCGGACAGAAGGTCAACAAGACGGAGTCGGCCGTCCGCATTCTGCATGTGCCGTCCGGCATTGTCGTGCGGATTCAGGACGAAAAAAGCCAGCACAAGAACCGCGCGAAAGCCATGCGTGTGCTGCGTGCGAAACTGATGGAAGCCCGCACCGCGGCGATCGACAAGGAACGGGCCGAGCATCGCCGGACGCTCATCGGTTCCGGCGATCGCAGCGAACGGATCCGCACTTACAACTTCCCACAGAACCGCATGACTGACCACCGCATCGGCCTCACGATCTACAAGCTTGATCAACTGATGCAGGGCAACATGGAAGAACTCATTCAAGCCCTGCTCCAGTTCGACCGCGAGGAACGCCTGAAAGGTGGCGGGCTGCAATAAGCCCCGCCTTTGAACCCGCTCTCGCTTTCCCTGCGTCGCCACTTTGTTATCTTGATGGCGCGGGTTCCGATGACAGCCTCCTCAGGGTCACGGCGATGAGCGACAAGGTGCAGATTGTCTGCAAGGGGTGCGAAGCCACGCTCGCGATGCCCGGCACGCCCGAAGCGCTGGTGAATCGCAAAGTCCGCTGCCCGAAATGTCAGATGAAGTTCATCGCCCGGCCGGAGATGATCCGCGTCGTGAGCGCCACGAAACCTGCGGATCCCGTGAAAACCGCAGCGAAGTCGGTCCCCACCCGCAAGCCGCGCGCCGCGGAGGAGATTCTCGACGATGTTGAGATCCTCGATGACGACGATGACCTGCCGGAGATCCCCGCTCCGAGATCATCGCGCTCGAAACGCGCCGCCCAGGAGATCGACGACGATGACGACTTCGAATTGCCCGTCTCGCCGAAGAAAAAGAAAGATTTAAAGCCGAAGAAGAAAGTCAAGAAAGCTCCCACGCGCTCCTATGGCGCGGCGGTGCTACTGTGGACGCTCGGCGGCATCGTGGGCGGTTTTATCGGAGGCGGCGTGTGGTGGACGGTCGCGTATCTCACAGGCTCCAACGTCTGGTACCTGTCCGTGCTGATGGGCACCGCGGTCGGAGCCGGGGTGCGATTGGGGGCCGCGCAGTATGAAGGACTGATGCCCGCGCTGACCGCCGTCTTCATCACGCTGGTGACCCTGTTCAGCAGCAAGCTGGCGCTGAATTACACGTTGTACTACGACGACATCGGCGGCATCGGTCTGGGTGAAACGGCGACCGTGACGCGCGTCGCGAATCTCACCGAAGAAGAAATGGTCAGCGAATACATCACCGCGGTTGTCGAACCGGAATATCGCAAACAGGGCAAGCCTGTCGATCATCCCCGCGTCGATGATGAAGACTACGAAGACGACACCGACAAAGGGATGTACCACCCGGACCTGTGGAAGGATGCCGAAGCGCGGTGGCGCGCCATGCCGCCACCAGAGCAGGCCGCATTTCGCCAGAATCTGCTCGACCAGCAGTTGGGAATCGACCGCAAATCGCTGCTCTACCGCATCATTGAGAAGGAAGTGAAACCCGAGTTCGCGCAACAGAACAAACGGGTCGAA
>DASRYX010000737.1:0-1680 GCA_035686985.1 Planctomycetaceae bacterium
AGCACGCCATTCGATTTGATGCGGTGGGGACCGAAGCTGCAAGAGACGGCGACGGTATTGTCGAAGCCGCGGACCTCCGCGCCGCGGTTTCCGTTGCCAAGCGCCGACGAGCCGCCGCTGCTGATCGAAACCGCGACGCATTCCCGCAAAAGCCGTTATCTCGAATGGCTCGGATCCGCCGGAGAGAACCCGGAAATTTTGCGACGCCTGGCGGAACTGGCAGGCGAACATAAGCTGATCCGCGATTACCCCGACACGCACTGGTGGGAATATCGCAAGGAGCTTCGTGAACAATTGCAGGACCATCCGCGGACCAAGGTCCAGCCCGCGAAACATAAGGTGCAATCGCCCAGCGATTGGCATTCGGAAGACCGTCGCCGCAAGCTGTATTTCGAAGCGCTGGGCGAACTCGCGCAGAACGAACAGGCTCAACCGACGGATTACGACGCGCTCGCCTCAGTGCTGGAGCCGCATGATCCACTGGTGACGTTGTTCGGGCATCAGGAACTCGCGGAACTGCTCGCGCGACGGGATCAATCGCCCGCCGACGAGCGCTGGCACCGTCTGCACGCGATCTACTACGCCCCGTCGCATGACGCTTCGGTGCGGAACATCGTCGCGGCGATCGATCGCTGCGTCGCCCTGCCCGACACCGCCCTGCCCCCGGCTCAACGCTTCGATGAACTCAACGGCTTGCTGCAGACCCTGCGCGGCCGTTGGGAGGCCCGCAATCAGCGTCCGTCCAAAGCGGCGCAGGTGACGCTGCAGGAAATCGAACGCAGCCAGCTCGCCGTGGAGCACGCGCTCGAAGCGATGGAACCGCTCGCCGCCGACGCCGGTTACACCACCGCCGACTGGGCGAACCGCAAGGAAGTCGTCGAGCGGCTGCTGGTGCGTCCGTTCCGGGCGTATCGCGAAGACCTCTCGCAGCGAGTCCGCGAAAGCGAAGCCCGCGCGAAAGCCAAAGAAGAAGCCGCCGCCGCAGGGCTGTAGCGCTTTCAGAGCACGTCCCCTCGATGGGACGTCATGCCCCCTGTGGGGTGGCTGGGGCGAAGTCTTCGCCGCCCCAGATTGCGTGGTGGTTACACTTGATCTGGGTCGTCGCGGACTCCGACCCAGCCACCCATGCGCTTCGTGTCATGAAGGGGTGCAGGGTTGTCCTGCGCTGCTGATCGACGTGCCCCCTCACGGGACGCGCCGCAGGGACACGCTTTCTGACATCGCTCGGGAATCGCGCACCCGGTGATCTTTGCCGTGGTCCGGATGCGCGGCGCGTGAATCATCGAACGGTTCAACGTCGGCAACCAACCGCCCGGTTGTGGGACGGCCCTGAAAATCGAGCCAGCGATGCTCGCGGTAGTCGTACAGCTGGCAGCAGTTCAACGTCTTCCACCATACTCCGGGCGTCCATCCGATCACCTTGACGGACTCGGGGTACGCCGCTTCCAGTTGAAGCTGGCTTTCATGCAGATGATACAGCGGAATCCGCGGGTCGGCGTGATGGGCCGTGTGCTCGTGGATGTCCATCAGCAGCAGATTAAAAACGCGCGGAAACTGGATGTGGGTTGAACCCGCCACCTGGTTCTGAAAGAACGACCAGTCTTCCTTGCGGTCAAACCACGGGATCGCGGCGTTGGTGTGATGCTGATAAGTGACAAAGCCGGATAGCCACGAGAACAC
>DASRYX010000738.1:0-2896 GCA_035686985.1 Planctomycetaceae bacterium
CGAATGGATTCCCAACGACATCACGCCGCTGTTGTGGACGCAGGCGAATCTTCGTTGGGCACTGCATTGGGCCGAAGAGACCACCCCCGCGTGATCGTTCTTATAGGGTCCGCTGTGCGGACCACGATCACCGTGAAGACATGGTCCGCACAGCGGACCCTACGATAGGCTCGCGACACAGCGGACGTGATCGGTCTGCCCAGGATCAGTGCTCGGATAATCTGACCGCGTATGCACCCCGCGGGTTTCTTTGCGGGCCATCGCGGAGACGATCATCAGCCGGGCTACGAGCAGCATGTTCTGCAGCTCCCAGCCTTTGGTGAGCTGAAACTCGCGCGGGCCAACGTACCGGTCCCAGAACTCGATCTGCTGCAGGGCCGATTCCAGGCCTGCGGCGTTACGTTCAATGCCAACGTCCCGCCACATCTCGCTGTTGAGCGAATTGAGCAGGTCATCGAGATTCAAGCCGTCTTCGATCATCGTCACCGGCGGCGCGGGATCATCCAGCGTCAGTGCGGTGAACCGATCTTCTTCACCGAGCGCCGCCTGCGACGCATTCCGCCCGGCCCGCAATCCAAAGACGAGCCCTTCCAGCAGACTATTGCTCGCGAGTCGATTGGCGCCGTGCAGTCCGCTCGAGGTCACTTCACCGGCCGCCCACAGTCTCGGCAACGTAGTGCGCGACTCCGTGTCGAGCGTCACGCCGCCGACCATGTAGTGGGCTCCCGGACGAACCGGGATCAGATCCTTCGTGAGATCAAGCCCGAAGCTCGCACACACCTTCCCGATGTGCGGGAATCGCTCCGCGATCAACGACTTGTCGAGATGAGTGACGTCGAGATACACGCAGTGATGCCGGGTCTTCTCCATCTGCCGGGTGATGGCCCGGCTGACTTCATCACGCGGCGCGAGTTCCAGTTGCGGGCTGTAATCGCCCATGAAGCGATAACCATTGCAGTCGCGGAGCAGGCCTCCTTCTCCGCGCACGGCTTCCGAGATCAGATGCCGTGAACTTCCGGCGATGTACAACACCGTCGGATGGAACTGCATGAATTCCATATCGCGGCATTCGGCCCCGGCCCGAAACGCCATCGCCTGTCCGTCCGCGGTGGCGATTTCCGGATTCGTCGTTTCGCGGAACAATCGCCCCGCACCGCCGGTGGCGAGAATGGTCTGCTTCGCCCAGACGAACGTCTTGCCGTGCTGCGGATTCCACATCAACGCACCACGGCACTCGCCACCGTTCGTCAGCAGGTCGATGGTGAACGTATCATCCCAGACTTCGGCGTTCGGCGAACCCTTCACCTTGGCGATCAGCGCCCGCATGATTTCCTTGCCGGTGGCGTCGCCGAGGGCATGCACCACACGGCGGTGACTGTGGCCGCCTTCCTGTGTGAGGGCGATTTCGCCATCGGACTGATCGAACGCCGCGCCGTAAGAAACGAGTTCGCGGATCCGCTGCGGGGCCTCGTTCACCACCATGTCGACCACGGCGGCGTCACACATTCCCTTGCCCGCGGCCATCGTGTCGGCGAAGTGGTTCGCGATGTCATCGAGCGGATCGAACACTCCTGCGATGCCGCCCTGCGCATACGCGCTGTTGGAATGATCAATCCGACCTTTCGTCGCGACGACGACATTGAGCTTCGGATCAATCGACAACGCTGCTCGAATTCCCGCAATCCCCGCCCCGATGATGAGCACGTCCGTAAACAGATGCGGAATGCGCTTCGGCGCAAACCGCACGAGATAACGGCGTTTCGGGGCGATGTGAAGCAAGGTCATTCCGATGAGATGCCTGGAACAAATTCCGCAAAGTAAGTTCCCACAAGTGAATCAATATACCAGACTTGAGGGACCGTATGTTCGGTCTCCAGAACGATGGCGTGCGGAATGCAGTCGATGGACGGTTGAGGATCACCATAAACCTGTCGAAGTTTGCAGATGCACTCTTGCAGGGTTCCATTTTCCCAAAAGACACCGTCCACGTCGTCGCAATCGGGATACAGAACCATCGCGGCAGCGTCAAATGCCCGGCCAATGGCTCGAAAAGCAGCAAGATGCACAGCACGCAACTCGGGCATACTCAAGAAGCCCCGCCATCGTCCACCGGTTCGAATTTTTATGGCGTGACGGCTGGCAGTGATAAATAGCGATCCCGGGCCATCATAATCGACAAGATGCTCATCCCACCCGGGCGAATGGGGGTGAAACCGCCACGAATCCAGTTCACCACCTTGTCCGGTCGACTTCCAATATTCCGCGACTGCGATCGCTTCGGTATCTACCAGATGTAGACGGCGGAGCAATTCAGAACGGTCTCTGAAGTCGGACAGAGTGTGGGCCAAGATCACGTTAATTCTTGTACCCACATTTTGTTCCTTCGAGCGTCGTTATCCGATGAATTCCAGCTTCACCGGATGCGGGATGATCTTTTCATCATAGGCCCGCTTGAGGAGCGTCGTCACGGCTTCACGGCCGCGGGGGCCGAAATCGATCGTCCAGTCGTTGACATACATACCAACGAATTTGTCCGCCTGACTACGGTCGAGATCGCGGCCGTACTGCAACGCATGCTGCAGGGCTTCCGCGCGGTGATCAAGGGCGTATTGAATGCTTTTCTTGAGCAACGCCGTCACTTCATGCATGGCTTTTTCACCGAGGTCGCGACGGATCGCATTGCCGCCGAGCGGCAACGGCAGTCCGGTGTCCTTCAGCCACCACTGGCCGAGATCGGTGATCAGGTGCAACCCCTGATTCTGATACGTCAACTGGCCTTCGTGAATGATCAATCCGGCGTCGACTTCGCCCGCCTGAGTGACGTTCAGGATTTCGTCGAACGGATAAACGACCGGCTCGAACTCCGGCAACGCGAGCCGGAGGGCGAGGTACGCTG
>DASRYX010000739.1:0-5782 GCA_035686985.1 Planctomycetaceae bacterium
GTCACTGGCTTTCGCGGTGTATTTGCCGTCATCGCCGGTGAGCGCCCACCCGCCTTTGCCGGGAGTCTTGGTCGTCGTCGGGATGAATCTCAGGTTGGCACCGCTGAGCGGTTTGCCGTCAAGCGTGACAACTCCTTTCACCTCGACGCGTTCCAGTGGCTTGGGAGCGGATTCTCCACCGCAGCCCGTCATGCTCAATCCCAGAGAGACACCGAGCAAGAGCGCCCCGGCCCGATTCCACATCAGACAATCCCCTGATATCAGATTTTGATAAACAATCAGGCAGGCAGCACAAGGGCTGCCTGCCAGTCCACGAAGTCCGGACTCGTTTAGAATTCGTTCAAGGTTTCATTGCCCGCAACAGTCCCGAGGCCTGTCAGCACGGCGATGTCCACATTCTTGCCGACGAACCGGACCGCCCCGTCTCCGAGCAGCGCATGACAGCCGCCGACGTGCAAACTGCCTGCACGCCAGGCATAGGAGTAGATGGAGGGCGTCGCACAAGTTGGCACCAGGCACGGCTCGTTAATGCCCCACCGCATTTGAATGAAATAGGTGTGCGCGTACTGGCTCCAGAACGGGCCGTAGGAGGCCGAAGTCTTCTGTTGCGGCGTTTCGATCATCATGACCGTGTTCGAGGTTCCATCGCGGAAATCCCGCATCCGTGCCGCCCCGTTGGCTCCGAAGGTCGCCTTACTCGCCGCCGTGATTTGCCCGTAATTGAGTGAGCCGTTGGCGTTCTGTTCGATATCCGTGCTCAACACGCCGTAATTGGTGCGATGGGCAAGGTTATAGTTGTAGACCACACTGGCTGTATCAGTGCGGGGCGTGTTGTAGAGATAGTCGGACGGGCACAGAAAAACGGAGATGACCTTATCGGTCGCTGCCGTCTGCCAGACGGTCGCAACCGAATTTGGCGTGCAATTGGTGGTGTGGGCAGCTTGCCCTGTCGGAATGGAGAAATTGATCGAGTTGTACAGCGGCGCCTGGTCAAGGTATGGCAGAATCATCATGTGCATCGTGTGATTGCGGATGAGATTCGGCGTGGTCGCCTGCGGGAACAGATTGTTGCAGTTTGCCTGACCGGGGTTGATCGCGCCCGGCGGAAGAACGTTGAATGTGTCGTGGTAATTGTGCAGCGCCAGCCCGAATTGCTTGAAGTGATTCTTGCACTGGGTGCGCCGGGCCGCTTCCCGGGCCTGCTGCACCGCCGGCAGCAGCAGAGCGATGAGGATAGCGATGATCGCAATCACCACCAGCAGTTCAATAAGCGTGAAGCCGCGAGGACGAGCAGAAGGTTTGCCCATGAGAAGGTCCCTGTCGTAGAAGGAGCAGGTCGAGCAAGTAACACCCCTAGAGAAAGGGTGTGAGAACGTGATCAACGATTCGGGCGAGAACTGTCCGGAAGTGAGCGCTGACAGATGGATTAAATCGACAATCTTTTACGAATTCAAGAAGCTAGATACGTTTTTCTGAGAATCGAACAGAGTTTCGAAGCATCGTCGCGGTGAAAAACCTCACCGGCCAGTTCGCTCTAGCTCACTGCGGACTCCGGCCTAACCAACCCAATGCCCGAAAACATGATCCGCCGTTCTGCGATTCGCGTTCTCTTCGCAACAAGAGTGTGCGGGAGAGTGCGGATGTTCGACTTTGACGAAGACCCGGTGCCGGATGCGTGGAATCGGTGGGGTGTCGGCGTGGCGCTGCCGGTGCTGCTGACGGGGACGGCGGTCGCCGTCATGAGACGAACGTCGATCGAGATTCCGTTCCGCCGTCGTGAACTGAAATTGCAGGGCTGGGATCTCACGGCGTTCGGGATCGGGCTGATCGCCGTCGCCGTCTTTTGTTTTGCGCACTATCACGCGACCGGGACCGAACGGTTCCACTTCGCCCGGCAGATCACGCGGCTTGCGGCCCTCATCGTGGGACTGCTGGCGATCGGCGTGATCATCGTTCATCAGGCGGTGCCGTTCTGAATGAGGCAACTTGCTAGGGTGGCGGGGGCGCACCGCAGGAAGCCCCCGTATCACACGCGTCAGTTCGGGGGCTTCCGCTGGCGCGGTGCGCCCCCGCCACCCGATACTGAGGGGGCTGGCCGGATCACCGCGGTTTGCCCCGCTGAACGGTTTCTGACATACTGAACCACTTGGTTTTTTGTTCGGCCCACCGAGAGCATGGTTTCTGGATGACCGATTCTGCTGTGCGTGCGACGCGGCTCGATAACGGCCTCACCGTGGTGGTGGAGTCGCTCCCCGAAGTGCAATCGACGGCGTATTCCCTCTGGGTGCCCGCCGGCAGTGCCTATGACCCGCCCGGCGCGAACGGCATCGCGTCGGTGCTGTGCGACTGGATGACCCGCGGGGCCGGTGAGCGCGACAACCGGGCCTTTCTGATGGCGGTCGACCGCCTCGGCATCCAGCACCAGGAACAGGTGTCATCATCGCAGATGTCGTTCGGCGGCGTCTGCCTGCCGGAGAAATTGAGCGACGCTTTGCGACTCACCGGCGAGATGCTGCAGTCGCCGCAGTTGATCGACGAAGAGTTTGAACCGTCGGTGGCGTCGGTACTGCACGAGCTGCAGGGGATCGAAGACGAGCCGCGGCAGAAGGTGATGCTCGAGCTGATCCGCCGGTTCTATCCGTCGCCGTGGAATCAGCCATCCGAAGGAGAGAAAGCCGAAGTCGAAGCGCTGACGCCAAAGCAGGTGCGGGCGCATTTCGCGCGGACAATTCATCCCGCCGGGGCGATTCTCGGCATCGCGGGCCGGGTGACGTTTGACGACGCCGTCGCTGGTGCGCGCGCCGCGTTCGGCGGATGGAAGGCGGACGCGGGAGCCACGATTGTCGCTGGTCCACGCGGCGGGAAAGTCGCGCATCTGCCGATGGAATCGCAGCAGACGCAGATCGGCCTGGCGTTCCCCGCGGTGGCTTACCGGGATCAGGATTACTACGCCGCGTGGGCATCGGTCAGTGTGCTCAGCGGCGGGATGAGTTCCCGCCTGTTTACCGAGGTCCGCGAAAAGCGCGGGCTGGTCTACTCGGTCTATGCGACACTGAGCACCTTGAAGGACACGGGTGCGATTCTCTGTTACGCCGGAACTACGAACGAACGGGCCCAGGAAACGCTCGACGTGATGCTCGCGGAACTCGCACGCTTGCGGGACGGCGTCACAACGGAAGAACTGCGGCGATCGCAAGCCCTCGCGAAGAGCGCGCTGGTGATGCAGCAGGAATCATCGTCATCGCGCGCTGGCGCGATCACCCGCGACTGGTACCACCTCGGCCGCGTCGCGAGTCTCGAAGAAGTCACCCAGCGCATCGCCGCGCTGACGCCAGACCACGTCGTCGATTATGTCCGCCGTTATCCGTTGACTGAACCCACGATCGTGACGATTGGCCCGAACGCCTTGAAAACGAGATCTTCGTAGGGTGCGTTGCAACGCACCACAAGGATGTGCGGAAACGATGCGTCACGACGCACCCTACAGAGTCCATTAGCCATCAACCATTCACTATCAATCACCCCGAGCTGCCCGTGACGTTTCACCACGCGATTCTTGAAAACGGTCTCCACGTTGTCGGCGAAGACATTCCGCAGGCGCAGAGCGTGGCGTTTGGCTTTTTCGTGCGAGCCGGGGCCCGCGATGAAACGCCGGATGTGAACGGCGTGAGCCATTTCCTCGAACACATGGCGTTCAAGGGGACCGACAAATATTCCGCAGAAGATGTGAACCGGCTCTTCGATGAAGTCGGGGCGAACTATAACGCCTCGACCAGCGAAGAAGTCACGATGTTCTACGCCGCGGTGTTGCCGGAGTACCTGCCGGAAACATTCGCCGTGCAGTCGGCGATTCTCTTCCCCGCGCTGCGTGAGTCCGATTTCGACACCGAAAAACAGGTGATTCTCGAAGAGATCGGCATGTATGACGATCAGCCGACGTACGTGGCGTACGATCACGCGATGCAGCTGCACTTCACCGGTCATGCACTGGGCCAGACGGTGCTCGGGAGTCGCGAATCCGTCGGGGCGCTCACGGCGACGCAAATGTGCGACTATCACCGGTCGCGTTATGCCGCCGGGAATATTGTCCTCGCGGTCGCCGGTAAGTTCGACTGGGAGGAGATCCTGACGCTCGCCCGGGAACATTGCGGACACTGGCCCGGCGATGGCGCGTCCCGAACCGTCACACCGGCCGAGACCAAAGAACATCAGCAATGGATCACGCGGCCGCATCTGCAGCAGCAGACAGTTGTCAGCTTCTGCCCCGCCCCGTCGTCGAGTGATCCCCGCCGGTTCGCCGCCGACGTGTTGTCGATCATTGTCGGCGACGATTCCAACAGTCGGTTGTTCTGGGAGATTGTCGATTCCGGTGACGCCGACGCCGCGGAGATCAACTTCCAGGAGTTCGAGGGAACCGGGGCCTATCTCACGTTCCTCAGCGGTGAGCCGGAGATGACGGCGTCTAACCTCGCCGCGATTGAACGTGTTTTCAACGAAGTGAACGATCGCGGGATCACCGAGGAAGAACTCGAAGTCGCCAAGACGAAAACCGCGACGCGGCTGGTCCTGCGGTCCGAGCGACCGATGGGACGGCTCGGACAACTCGGCGGCGACTGGCTGACCCGCCGTGAATACCGCAGCGTGGAAACCGATCTCGAGGATCTGCGGCGGCTAACGGTCGCCGACATCCGTGCCTTGCTCGACGCCTTTCCGCTGAAACTGCAAACGGTCGTCGGCGTCGGCCCGAATGCGGAAACGACATGGTAGAACCACCAATCAGTCGATCTTGATTTGTCATCCCCGCCGACTACACTACAGACGTGACGGTTGAATCGGGCCCTGATCGACGGGAGCGCGTCCCATGCTGAGTTTCTGGGGTGGTCGCCAAGGTGCGTTCTGTGACCGCGTCTCCCGGCGCGACTTCTTCACCATCGGCGGCCTCGCCCTTGGCGGACTGACTCTGCCGAAACTCCTGCGGGCCGAAGCGCTCGCGGGCTCGCGCGCCACCGGCAAATCAATCATCAATATCTATCTGTCCGGCGGTCCGACCCACATGGACACGTTCGACCTGAAACCCAAAGCGCCGCGCGAATTCCGCGGCGAGTTTCAACCGATCCCGACGAACGTCTCCGGAATGGAGATTTGCGAGCTGCTCCCGAAACTTGCGCAGCGTGGCGACCAGTTCAGCGTGATCCGTTCGATCTCCGGTCTCCGCGATGAACACGCGCCGCAGCAATCGGATTCCGGCTGGTCGGAACAATCCCTGCGCACGATGGGCGGACGGCCGGGCATTGGCTCGGTGATGTCAAAACTGTGGGGCCAGTCGCAGGTCACACCGAAAGGAGCCGCGCCGACGTTCGTCGACCTCACGGGCTGGACGAAGACCGGATTCCTCGGTCAGATCAACGCCGGGTTCCGTCCCGATGGCGAAGGCCGCGGGAATCTCACGCTCAACGGCAACGTGAGCTTGTCCCGCCTGGAAGACCGGCAATCGTTGTTGTCGGGCCTGGACCGTCTCCGCCGCGAAGCGGACGGTGCCGGGATGATGTCCGCGATGGACAGCTTCAATCAGCGCGCGGTCGGCATCGTTACCTCGGGAGAACTCGCGAAGTCGCTCGATCTCCGCAATGAAGATCCACGGCACCTGCAGCGCTACGGCATCCGCAACAACGAAGCTCACTGGAACGAGAACTCGCGGTTCGTGCTCGCCCGGCGATTGATTCAAGCCGGTTCGCGCTGCGTCGCCTTTTCCTGGGGCGGCTGGGACACGCACGGCGACAAC
>DASRYX010000740.1:0-3127 GCA_035686985.1 Planctomycetaceae bacterium
TCATGGCGGTGACATATGTCGCGCTGCGGGAGGTGGTCGCACTCTCCGACGACATCGAGTGGCCGATTCTGCTGCCGGTGAATCTAAGGCGGTATTTGCCTCCGGAGCAGCAGCCGGCTCCGGCGAGTCTGCTCACCGGGCAGGTCGGCGTGTGGGTCAAACCGGGTGAAAACCTCGATCTTGCCGCAGTGATCGAACAAGTGCGGTCCCAACTGGCCGCTCAGCGCGGTCCGGATTTTGGGCTCACGCAAAGCCCGCTGTCACTCGACGTGCCAATCCTGCGGACGTTCGCCCACTGGAATCCGTTTTCGCGCACTCGCCGCACCCTGCAAAAGATGCGTCATGAGGGGGAGAAAACACCGATGGTGCTGATTTCCGATCTGGGCGAATGTCGCAGTCCGGGGGACGACTGGGCGGGTGTTCGCGTGACGAACGGATATTGCACGCAAGGGACATTCCGCAATCCGTCGATTATGATCGGGATGTCCTCGTGCGGAACGCGTTTGACGCTCGCCGTGGGGTCCGGTCCGCGGACGTTTGTCCGCCGGTTCGCAGAACGGATTGATCACCATTTATCACAGTACGTCGGCTGGGAGCCGCTGCTCGCGACCGCCGCGCCGTCAGGGAGTTCTGCATGAGTGCTCAAGTGAACGAGGTTCTGAACCAGATTGCCGAGTGCCTGCAGGTCGATCGCGCGCTGATTACGGAGAAGACGGTGGCCGCCGACGTCCCCGCGTGGGACTCGATGGCGGTGGTCGAGCTCGTGTTCATGCTGCAGCGGGATTACGACCTGACTTTACCGCCGGCGCAAGCCACGACGTTGACATCGGTCGAAGCGGTTCTGAACGTGCTGCGTGACGCCGGGAAATTGGCATGAGCGCGTATCTGCATTCGATCGCCACGGAGCTCGCCGAGCGCGTGCAGACCAACGACGAGATCGTCGTCGGCGTGGAAGGTTGGACCGCGGACAAAATCCGCGCGAAGACCGGGATCGCCGAGCGCCGCATTGCCGCACCGGATGAAACCGCGAGCGACCTCTGCCTCCGTGCTGCAGAAAAGCTGTTCGCCCAGAGCGGGATCGACCGCAACTCAATCGACGCGATGATTCTGTGCACGCAGTCGCCGGATTACCGCCTGCCGACGACGGCGTGCGTCCTGCAGGATCGGCTGCAGCTGCCGCAGACAATCGCGGCGTTCGACCTGACGCTCGGTTGCTCCGGCTACACCTACGGGCTGTGGCTCGCGCGATCGCTGGTGCTGTCCGATTCCGCGAAGAACGTCCTGCTGCTCGCCGGTGATACGTACTCGCGCTACTGCCACCCGCAGGACCTTGCCGTCGCGAGTTTGTTCGGCGACGGTGCCACGGCTTCGCTGATCACGTCCGCATCAGCCGGAGCGCTCGCCGAAATCGGCCCGAGTGCGCTCGGGACCGACGGCCGCGGCGTGAAGCATCTCATCGTCAAAGCCGGTGGCAGCCGGTTACCGACTTCGGAGACGGTGTCGGACAACTATCTCTACATGAACGGTCCCGAGATCGCGAGTTTTGCCGTCTCGACCGTCAAGATGGTCGTCAATCAGCTGCTTGAAAAAGTCCACCTGCAATGGGGCGACGTCGACGGCTTCGTCTTCCATCAGGCGAACCCGGCGTTCGTGCAGAAGCTGATGCAGGCGTATCGCCTTCCGCCCGAAAAAGTCCCCGTTGGTCTGCAATGCGTCGGGAATACCTGCAGCGCCACCATTCCGATGGTGATCGATCAATGCGTGCAGGAAGGCCGCTTCCACGCCGGCCAGAAGATCGTCCTCGTCGGCTTCGGCGTCGGCTATTCCTGGGCCGCCACGCTGCTGGAATGGAAGCGATAACCGCATCCTCTCCATTCCCTAACCACTTCCACTAACTACGAACCACTCCCCTTCATGCCCCGTTCGCTTCGTATTCCGACTGATCTGTGCGAGCGATTATTCGGCACCATGGTGCCGTTCTATCGCGGTGACATCGATGGTCTGCTCGAATTCTCCGGGCGCATCGACACCGATCGGCTGGAGCGCGCGTTTCTCGCCGCGCTCGCTGCCGAACCGATGTGGTGCCACCGGTTCGTGGAGGCGTTCTGGAAACCGTACTGGAAGTTCATTCCGCGCGAGGAGCGCGACGCGCTCTGCGAGATCATTTCCTGCGGCGACGATTACACGCCCGCCTTCGCCGAGCTCGCACAGCGACCGGTCGATGCGGCCGCGCGGTTGATCGTGTTTCGTGGACCGGTGAACGACACCGTCTGCTTCCGCGTGGATCACCGGCTGGCGGACGGAACCGCGGCGCGGTTTCTGATCGAAGCCGTCCGTGCGAACTTTGACGCCGATGTTTCGGTTCCCGATCACGATGAGCCGCTCCAGCGCCGCACGATCGCCCTGCTGCACCCGGTGTTGACCGTGGCCCAGCGCGAAGAGAATCTGAAGTTCATCAAGGACTACGGGCAGCAGCTCGAAAAGCTGCCCGCGGCGTTCAAACTGCCGGTACCGTCGAAGTCCGATCCCGCCGAAATCTCACCGATCCTGCGGTATCCGGAGGGTTCGCTGGACGAGCTGACACAACGGGCGATGCGCGACCGGTGTACGCCGCAGCTGCCGATCATGGCGGCGACTTACCTCGGCATGCGCGATGTGGTGGGGATCGCGCCCGGGATCCCCGTGAGCATGACGAGCATGGTCAACCTGCGCCGCTATCTGCCTCCCAAAGGGCCTCCCGTAACGGCGAGCATGCTCATCGGCCAGGTCCGGGTCCGGGTCGAAGAAGCGGGCACAACCTCCATGGCTGCGGTGATCGATCAATTGCGGGCCCGGATGATGGAACATCGCGGCCCGCAACTCGGATTGAAGTGGAGCCCGCTCACTGTCGAAATTCCGCGCGTGCTGTTCGCGATGAATCTGGTCCCGTTCAAGCTCATGAAATGGGCGGTGCGGCGAAAATTTCACAACCTGAAAACCACGCCGGATGTCGGGGTGTCGGATCTCGGCGAATTCGGAAAACCGGGGGAATGCTGGGGCGACGCCGTGCTCCAGAACGCGTATTGCTCGGCGGGAATCTGGGGGATTCCTTCGATTTCCGTCTGCTACTCGGCGTGTGGTTCCCGGC
>DASRYX010000741.1:0-5678 GCA_035686985.1 Planctomycetaceae bacterium
TGTGACGCTCGAGCCGTGTTGCCATTTCGGAAAGACGCCGCCGTGCAGCCGAGCCATAATTGCCGCCGGGGTGAAGCGGGTCGTGATCGCCATGACCGACCCCGCGCCGCATGTTGCGGGGCGAGGCGTGGAGGAACTTCGCGCCGCGGGCATTGATGTCGATGTCGGCTTGTGTGAAGCGGAAGCCCGCGCGCTGACGGCCCCGTTCGTCCGCTGGATTACAGAAAAGCGGCCGTGGGTCCACGCAAAGTGGGCGATGACGCTCGACGGGAAAATCGCGGCTCGCACGGGACATTCCCAATGGATCTCCGGCCCGGAAAGTCGCGCGCTCGTACACACGTTGCGCGGTCGCATGGATGCCGTGGTCGTCGGCATCGGAACCGCGCTCGCGGATGATCCACTGCTCACCGCGCGGCCACCGGGACCGCGTGTGGCGACGCGCGTCGTCATCGATCCGCACGCACGCCTGCCCATCACATCACAACTCGTGCAAACCGCGCGTTCCACACCCGTACTGTGGGTCATCGGCGAGGACGTCACGTCGACACAGACTCACGAACACACCGTCGCCGGCGTTGAGTGTCTGCGTCTCCCGCACGATGCGGTCACAGGCTTCGATCACCGCTTGTGGTTGAACGAGCTCGGCCGCCGCGGGATGACCAACGTGCTGGTGGAAGGCGGGGGCAAATTGCTCGGCAGTCTGTTCGATGCTCACCTGCTCGATGAATATCACGTCTTCATCGCGCCGAAACTGGTCGGCGGGGCCACCGCGCGGTCACCGCTGTCGGGAATAGGGCTCGACACGATTCCCACGACCGCATCTTTGCAGGGAGTTTCGTGTCGCATGCTGGACGGCGATCTCTACCTGCACGGCCGACGCAGCGACAGCTGATCACGGCGCGGAAACTTCGGTCCCGGCAGCCAGTTTTCTCGCAACGTCATAAACATACTCGCCGTACAGGCGATCGAGTTCGCCGAACGTTTCGCCGGTCAACTCGTCGAGCTCCTTTGGGTATTCTCGCTGCCGCGGGTTGTCACTGTAGAGCTGATTGAGCTGTGCGATCAGCGCATCGCGATAGCGACCGTCGTCATAGTGCATGAAGAAATGCACGAGCCCGGACGCCTGCGTGTAGTTCTTCGCCAGCATTTCGTCGGCCTGGAACCGCTGCATCCCCATCTGCGCGAACTGCTGCAGCGGCACATAGTACTTCTGGTCGATGAAGTTGAACCGGGCTCCGGCGAAACGGATGTACTGTGGATCGCCGACACTGAGCTCGCCGTTGCGGCGCTGAAACGATTCCATGTAACACGCCACGCCTTCAATGATCCAGAAATGCCCTTTCTCAGCGATCGGACGATTCTGCGGGAAACTCTCGTAGAACAACTGGTGCGTCGCTTCATGAAACAACGTCGCTTCGTGGTTCCCCATCGGGTCATGATAGAAGTGGGCCGTCCGCGCGACCGGGCCGCTCGGGAGATACAACCCATTCGTTTTGTCGATGAATTTGAAATGCGGCTCCAGGCGGGACACATATTCTTCGCGGTCCCGGTAGAAGTGAATGTTGTAGGGTTCAGCGTAACGTGCCCCCGATTTCGCCCGGCCGTTGAACAACTGCTGCAGTTGATCCGGCGAAGCAAAGAACGCGGCAAACGTCTGGTGAAAGAACTGGTGGAAATCTTCCAACGCGAGACCGAGTTCGACGCCGCGTTCCAGGCTGTCGTTCGTCCGGATGAGATAGTGATCCGTGCGGACTTCCCATGCCTTGCGAAAATCCCGGCGGATCTCTGCTTCCTTTTCACGGCTCATCCACCGCCCATCAACCAGCCGCTCGCCCTTCTGATAACGGAGCAGGTCCTTCTCCGGAATCCATCCGAAGTCTTTACTCCAGACGTGACCTTTGCGGAGCAGTGCCTTTGCCTGCGGCGTGACCCATCGCTGCTCATGCGACACGAAGCCGAGCAGTTCTCGCGCCTGCTGGTGATCGGGATCATGGCGGACAATCTCCCGCACCAGATCGAACGCAAACGCCGGATGCCCGTTGTTCACCGCCCGGCGGGAGAGAAGGTAGAGATCTTTCGCATACTCCTTGCGATGACTTCGCAGCTGCACTTGCCATTCGCGCTGCTCCGGCGTGAGTGAGGCCGGAAGATCGGGTTCAAACGTGGCCGGCAAGGTCACCACCGGCATCATGCCGCCGGTTAATGCCGCGCGATATTTGTGAGCGGTGTCAACGCCGTCAGCCAGCTGATGTTCGCGGCAGTAGGCGATCACTCCGTTCAACCTTTCGCGATATTTGTCGCGATGCTCGGTGTGACTGGTCTGTAGCGCGGAGAGTTTCAGGTTCGGCCGTTTTTGTGCTTCGACGGTGACCACGGTCGAGAACGTCAGCCAGACGCTCAGCCACGCACATCGCCAACCCGCAGAACCGCCGCACATCATCTGAACTGATCCCCTAGACCGGTTCAGTCTAGGGGAAGCCCGCAGCGGCGAACAGACGGATTTTGCTCAACCATCGGTGCTAAAAACTTCCGGTGCGCCCCCGCCACCCGTTGCGATGGAGGAGACACACCCGGAACGGCCGCAACATCTCGCCGTGGTTGACTTTTGCCGTCCAAACCGCGCTACTGCAGAAACAGCAGCACGAGAAAATCGGCCATCGCGAAAGGTTCGGGTGATATGGGGCGGGTGAGTACGGCATTCCGGGCATTCTTCGGCGCGTTGTTTGACGGTTCGACCGCCGAACGGGTCGATGCGGCGCTGCGCCGCGAGAGCACGCCCACAACTCCCTCACCCGTAGCCTTGCCGCCCGCGGCCGCGCCGATTGCACCGCCCGCGGCACCGAAGCAGAGCGAGGCCATTACGCTGTTAGCCACCTTGCAGCGGGAAGCCCGGCTCGTCGATTTCCTCAAGGAAGATCTGGCCGGCTATGCCGACGAGCAGATCGGTGCCGCGGTGCGCGAGATTCAGCGCGACGCCGGGAAAACGCTCGACCGGCTGTTTGCCCTCAAGCCGATTGTCACCGATCCGGAAGGGGCGCCGATTGAAGTGACGACCGGTTTCGACGCCGGCCGCTACCGGCTGACGGGCAACATCGGGAGTCAGGGACCCTATCGTGGCGCACTGCGGCACCACGGCTGGGAAGCCACCCAATGTCAGTTGCCGACCTACACCGGGAGTCCGGGAGCCGCGTTCACGATTGCCCCGGCGGAAGTCGAAGTCGGTTTGTAGTTGAGACAAGACCGAAACTGTTGAAGAGAGAAAGCATCAGCGATGCGCGGCCCGGGTATTCGACTCGATCTCGACGTGCGACGCGTGTGGCAATGCCCGGCGTGTCAACGGATCCGCAAGCTAGCGGGTGATCTCACCTCCATGCGTTGCCAGTGTGCCGGCGAGCCGTGGATGCACCTCGTGCAGGAACGAGTGCCGCGACAACGTGTGCAGAAGTCGCTGGAAGCCCGCGAGCTGACCGTGGAGTCGTTCCATCTCACGGAAGAAGAGTTGGCGAAGCCGTTACCGGGCCGGATCCGCCGGCGAGGCTTTGGGCCACGACCGGGGGAAGAACCGGCAGGGAATGCCGCCGGGCCACCCGCACCGTCCGGTGACCGTCCCAGTCCGCAAGCGGGGCGCGGACGCCCACCGCGGGAACAGCGACCGGGGCCGGGTGAACCCACCACCGGCGGTGGTGGTGGCGAACCGGCGAACCGCTCGCGTCCGCCACGTCCGCAACGGGGACCTCGGAAGCCGCGGTTTCCGGACGAAGTCACACCGGTCCAGGATCAGGCCCCGCCACTACCTCCCGGCGATGCGCCTGCACCAGCGGACGAGTTCTCTGCGGGAATTGATCTTCCGCGACCGACCGATCCACCGGGTGCCGCCGAAGGACCGCGCTAGGGGTTTGCTTTCGGCGGTGCGGCGTCGACAGGATCCGCTTTCGTGTCCGGCGTATGCAGGGATTGAAACCCGCGGGCGAGGTCGGCGGCGGTCAGCCGTCCTTCCAGATCCGCTTCCGCCATCCGCAGCAGCTTCTGTGTCCACTTGGCGGACATTTGTGATTCTTCGCCATTGCGCTTCAGCATCGCCGGCCACTGATCGCGCATCACGTACAGGACGAACAGCTCCGACTGTTTCATCGTCCCCGCATTCGTCCGCCGACTGATGTGATCGATCATCGGCTTCATTTTCCGTGTGGAGCTTTCAGAGAAACGTCGCCATTCCTCTTCCCCCGCCAGCTTCTCGCGGTCCTGATACTCGCGCCACAGCGCGTTCACCTGCTCATAATAAATCCGCCCGTAATTCGGCCGCGGATAGAACACGTACGCCGCGATCAGCAACGCAATCGCTGCGGTCACGGCGGCCACTTTGCGCAACGCCCAGAGCTGCTGCGGCAATGGAATTTTCGCGACCCGCCGCAGGGCCACCCGGCGATCCGGGAAGTGTTCCCACAGCCCGTCGAGCTTCATGATCCGCAGGATGTCCTGCATATCCCCGGAAGCGTTACAGATCGCTGCCCGACCGCCACGGTTCTTCACGGTCTGCGTCAGCTGCACCAGTCCGCCGAGGACGATGGATCCGAAATAGTTCGCTCCGGCGAAATCGATGATCAGGTGCTGCACGCCGGGGGATTGCGCCAGTTCGGTGACGGTGGCCATTTCGTGATGGACGGTTTTCGGATTGAAGCCCGCAGCATCGCCGCGCGGGCTGACGACCAGCGTGTCACCCCAGATTTCGATGGGGTACAGCGAATGACGGTCGAGAGTGTTAAATCGCGGCATGCCTGACCTCGTGGATGCGAATCGTGCGACGGCCGGCCCGGATCTGCAGCGGCGGGGGTGTAGTCTAACGTTTAGCGTGGCAAATTTCAGGTCGATGCGACGGGGCTAACCCCGGGTGTCTGGGATGTCTGGGACGTTCCAAAAGCGATTTCATATTGACCGTTTCGCTCGCAGCGGCCACAAACCGAAGCAGTGCTGAGTGCTTGCGATCACGGACACAACTATGTCCACCACCGATTTACCGGACGATTTCCTCGGTCAAAGCGACGCGAGTTCCGAGCCCCAATGGTCGGGCGAGGAGCTTGAGGCGGCGTATCTCCGCGCCTTGGAGGCGCTCGACGCCGTGGAGTCGGAGATTGTCGCTACTGCGGAAGAAGTCCGCCCGGGCGCGATGGCCGAGGTTCGCGATGGAGCCGCATCGGCGGAACCCGTCGCAAAGCCGGAAGAACCGGCACCGCTGCTGAGTCCCCGGCAGGTCATCGAAGCCTGCCTGTTTGTTGGAGGCGTTTCGCTCACGGCGGCCCGACTCGCGGGGTTGCTCCGGGGCGACTACACCGCGACGTTCGTCGAACAAACGATTGACGCTCTAAATCAGCAGTACGTGAATGAATCCCGGCCGTACTCGATTCAGCTCGGCGAAGGAGGTTATCGTTTCGCGTTGAACGAAGAGTTCGAGCGGTTGCGCAACAAGATTTACGGACTCGGGCCGCGTGAGGTGCGACTCTCGCAGGATGTGCTCGAGATCCTCGCCGTGATTGCGTATCAACAACCGGTGACTGAAGAACGACTGAACGAACTGGAGCGCGGTCCCAGCAGCGGACCCGTCCGGCAGCTCCTCCGGCGTGATCTCATCTCCGTTCAACGCCCCCAGGGCGATCCGAAAGCAGTCCACTATCAGACGACAC
>DASRYX010000742.1:0-10381 GCA_035686985.1 Planctomycetaceae bacterium
AATATCGAGCAGTGTCGCCGCCCGATTGGCCAGTTCCTCGGCTCGATCTGCGAGTTTCTGCTGGCGGGCTTCGGGCGTCATCGGTTCACGCTTCCCGCCGCTGCCCGACGTCTTGGTGTCCGGGTCTCGTTCTTCTTTGGAGTTGCCGCCGCCGCCCCCAGCATTCGGTTTATCGTCGTCACCACCTCCTGCCGGATCTTTCTCCGTGTCATCGGGTTTCTTGCCCGTCTCTTCATCTTTCGGCTTCGCAGTGCCTCCGCCCGCGGCATCCTTTTTCGGTTCAGACTTCTCGTTCGCCTGGCCCGCCCCGTTCGGCATGGGAGCTTCTTCGGGAGTCTTGGGATTCCCGCCAGAACCTTTGGGCTTATCATCGTTCATCGGATCGTCGGAAGACTTCTTTCCTTGTCCCCCCGGGGCTTTCGTGTTGGTCGGGGGCTTGTCGCTTTCGCCCTTGCCGGGGGCGGTTGGAGCGCTCTGCATCTGCTGGCTGAGCTTTTTGCTTTCCTGCGCGAACTGCTGCTCCGCCTTGGCTAATTGGGCGGCGAGGTTCCGGGCCGCGGCTACGCGCTGTGGTGTCTCTTCTGTCAGCAACGCTTCCAGCTGCTTGGCGATCTCCTGAAACATCTTCGCTGTCTCTTCCGCGCGCTGACGTGCGGCACCTGAATCACCACGCTCAATCGCTCCGGAGACGCCTTCCGCGGCGGCGGCCGCATCGGTCATCCGCTGCTTGGAAAGCTCCGAAGCCCGCTTGAGCCGGGTTAGAATCCGTTCAATATCGCGAGCGTCCAGCGAGACATCGAGTTGTTTGTCACGCAGTTCAGCACGCGACGGTTTCGTCGGTGCGCTCGGTGCTTCGGGGGTGTCTTCCGCGGCGACAATTGCTGCACCGGTGAAGAACACCATCACGGCGAGTGCTCGAAGTGGCAATGTTGTCATGACTGATTTCCGATTCACAATGATGGAATGCGGTCGAGCAGGCGGAACCATTCAGGGCGCTACGGGTGCAGCCTCGGGCGTGATCTTCGGAGCAGGCGAGTCACCTTCGACGAACCCTTCAGCCACGGCGCCTTCCTGCCGGATCAATTCTTCCAGACGGCGGATCAACTCGCGGGCCTCTTCTTTGTCGCTCTTGGGGCGACGGAGTTTCTGTGACTGCTCGCGGTCGAACTGCCGCAGCGCCGCCAGTCGCGCCGGATCGGGATTTTTGAAAATCGCACGAATGGTGCGATCACGCTGTTCGATGAGCAGCTTGAGCGCGTCTTTCATCTGCTGCGAAGCGTTCTCCCAGTTGCCGACCGAGAGCGAATCCACAGCTTGCAGCATGGCCATCTCGGCCTGATAAAACAGTTCGGTGTCATCGAATCCGCGGGCTTCAAGTCCCAGCGCCGTTTCACGCACCGACGTCGCCAGATCCGTCTCGAACTTCATAAGCTGATCGAGTTCAGAGGCGTCGGGCTTCCGGCCGACCTTGGCCCGCTTTTCAATCTGAATTGTCCGATTCACGGCGAATCGCTGGCGCTGGATCAACTCTTCGAGTGATTTCAGATTGCCACCGCCCATGTTCATGCCGGCGGGCATCGGGTCCGGATCGACAATGCGGTACTGCCGTTTGAACGGACGGATGTCGATGAATCGCAGTTCCGATTCCGTGCGCTGCGGTCGATCCGGGCGGTTGTCCTCTGCGAAGGCGTAGTACATCACGCTGTCTTTCTGCGTCAGCTCGAAGACTTCGAGCGGCAGCAGTTTCTCCAGCGCCGCCTGCGTCGTCGGAGAGACGCGTCCGTTCGCGGCAACTTCGTCGGCCGCGGCGGCGACAACTTCGAAGTTTTCGTTGACCAGCGGGATCTCCTGTTCGTTGTTGATCTGGAACAGGATGCCCGCCCGCGACAGCCCGTAATCGTCCCGGACCCGCACACGCATCGGCAGTTCGGCCAGCGAATGAACTTCCACCTGATCATCGGGCGATTCAAAGAAGACCTGCGGCGGCTGATCCTGTCGAATACGGATACGGTACTTGTTGGCACCCAGGACGGTACCATCCGCCGCCTCGGCCTGAATGGTGTAGGTACCGTCTTCAACGAGATCCAGATCGGCGATCGCCGTCACCGGGCGGTCATCGCCGAGGAGTTCGGCGTCGGAGCTCGCCGACGCTGATTCGTCAGGCAGTGCTTCCAGTGGAATGATCCGTGGCTCGGGAACCGCCTCGTCGTCACTGGCCGGTTTGCGGGCCGCGATGATCATCGTCGCGGACTTGATCGCTTTATCGAACGTGATGTGGAAACGAGCCTGCGTTCCTTCGAGGGCGACGACGTTCCCGTCGCGCACGGTGCTGGTCTCCTGACCGGTGTAGTCCGGCGGCGAGAGATCAACCGCAATGCTGTCAATGCGCAGCGGTCGTCGAATCCGGATGCGGTATGTCGGACTTTGCAGATCGCCCGCGCGGACAAAATACTCCACCGGTTTCGTCAGCCGGTCGAATTCCACGGCGAACTGTTCGCTGGGACGCGGTGTAGAACTGCTCGCCGATGCTTGGGCACTGGCGCTGGGTTGTTCGTTCGTCAGGAACCGTTCGGTCCATTCGGCGTCGGGGCGGTCGGCCACGCGCGTGAACAAGGTGATCGTGCGATTCGTGCGGCCGGTCAGCGTCGCCGTCACTTCGACGCGGCCCCCTTCATCGACTGTGACATTCTTGGGATCGACGGTCAGTTCCCGATAGCTGCGCTCGCTGAAGAGCGTGCGCGCCGTTGCGGTGCGCCATTCCCAGTCCATACCGGTGAGAGCCGCCCAGCCGACGGCACCAACGAGCAGCGCCCCGACGGACAGCCACAGTTTCTGGGTGGGGATCACGTCTTCGATCGTGAGGGGCAACGCACGGCGATGGGTTTCTTCAACCAGGGCCGTGACCAGCGTGGCGGCGACTCCTTCCGCCTGCACTTGAGCGGTCGTCATGCGGCCGAATTGAACCGAGGTTCGGACCGATTGCCCGAGCTCGGGGAACGAATCTTCGATTTCCGACGCGGTCTTCGGCGTACTCCAGACGCGTGACAACTGCATGACGGCGCGCAGGCCGTAAGCCACGGCCAGAAGTCCTGCCACCGCGAGGCAGGCCTGCCGCAGCGACCGATCGAGCTCCCACCAGTAGTCGGCGGCGACGGCGAGAATCAGGCCGAGCAATACGCACAGCGCGGTGCGCGCCAGGGTTTCGCCCATCAGCGTCCGCTGCTTGTGAGCCCGGACGGACTGAAAACGTTTGAGGAAGGAATCGTTCATCATTGTTGCTCCGCGCGGCGTCACGCCGTGGTCCGGTTCCCGACGAACCCTTCCAGTAACAGCACCCCCAGCAAGGCACACGCGACCCAGTGCCAGATTTCATCGCGTCGCAGCTCGGTCGCCTGCAATTCACTCGATGGATCCGCGGTCCCGTCGTCCGACACGAATTTCAAGGCGAACCGCGTTTCGAATTCCTCACGCGGGCAGCGCTCCGTTTCCGATTCACGTGGGCTCGGATTGATTACCGCGACATGATCGGGCAGGAACCAGACGCCGGGGATACTCGATGCTAAGGGAGACACGCCGCGATCCGTCTGACTCGAAAGCGTGGGCAAGCCGTCGGTCGCTTCCGGGTTCGCATCGAGAATAGAATTCCGGACTCGTCCTCCCGCTGTCAGACCGACTTCGTATCCGAGCCATTGATGCATCAGCGGCAGATAGAGCGACGTCTGGCACCAGTCGCTCCATTCGCGACCGCAAGACGTAGTCACCCACAGCACGGTCCCCTGCCCGACGCGCCGTTCGATCACCGCGGGATCGCCCGTGTTGAACTCCGCAATCACGTCCGCGCCGTCACTGGGCTTGATCGGCGTGTACGCCGCGAATGCCATTCGTCGCAGATCGCCATGTTGCGGGTCGCTGAGCGATTGATAGATGGGGTGATGTTCGTCCCACTGCTGGAACCGCCACGGCAGATCGACGGCGATCTTCGTTTCGCCCACCGTTCCTGCCGCGAGGCCGGCCTGCTGCAGGGACGCGATAGCCTCCTGTGTGGTCTGTTCGCCGGTGAAGACCAGCAGTCCGCCGCCGCGCTTGACGAACTCCGCGAGGGCCGCGGCGTCCTCGGAAGAAACTTTCGGCACGTTGGCCAGAATCACCGCACTGTAATCAGTCAGCCTTGGCAGACGCTCCAGCTCTGATAAGGACATCGTTGTCGGCGCGAAGGGACTTTCTGCGTACGTCTCTCCGGGATCGGCGAGTCGAAGTGACGCTTCAAGAAAATAGGTTTCGCTCGCGGCGGTTTTTGCACCAACGCCGTTATCCACGATTAACACATGATACGCCGGGGTGGCCGAGATGGCGAAATACCGCTCGTTATCGAACGCGAGATCGTCATTGGCATCGACCAGGACGCGGCCCTGCCAGACCCCTTCAGCAAGGGCCGGAAGATCAAAGTCGAGTGTCACAGTCGCACCGGGTTCCAGCTTCGCCTTTTCACGGAACGTGATGCGGTCGGTCAGCTTGGAAAAATCGACCTGTGTCGGCGTCGCGGATGTCACCTTCGGAATCAGAGGCACGCGGCCGACTTCCAGCACGACGCCCACTTCTTCGCGGGCAAACGCTCCGCCGTGCAGCACCGACGCTCGCATGGCGGCCGTTTCCCCCGGGCGAATCCAGCTCCGCGGCGTGCGGACATCGGTCACGGCGAGATTGTTGACGACGCTCTGTCCCAGATCGTGCAGATGAACCTTCACATCGACGGGGAAGGCTTCCACGTCGGTCCAGTCGAGGCCCGACTGCTGCAGATCAGTGAAGAGGTGGAGCTCTTTGGGGCCTTCGGGGGCTTTGATGCAGATATCCCGCGCCCAGGCGATGGCGGCTCCATAATTCGTCGCCCCGTTCGCCGCTTGGGGAACATTCAGCGGCTGATTGCGGTCGTCTGCATTCTTCTGCGCCCCGAGTGGATGGACTGCGAAATCAAAAAACGCCACCTCGAACCGTGCCCGTTCGCCGGCGTCGGTCAGCAACCGCTGCGCGTCGGAAACGGCCTGATCCAGCAACCGGCCGTGTTCTCCCTTGAGCTGCATCGTTGCCGACTGGTCGATGAGAATCACCAGCAGTTCGCCATCCCCCTGCACTGCCGCGGCACTGAGAAACGGACGGGCGAACAATCCCGCCAACAGCGCGATGAGTACCATCCGCAGCGCGAGCAGGAACCAGCGCATCACCTTGCGACGCCGGGCGTTTTCTTCAAGCACAATCCGCAGGAATCGAATCGTGCCGAGATCGACCCGCTTGGTTTTCAGACGGAAGAACAAATGGATCAGCACGGGCACCGCGATCGCGGCGGCACCGAAGAGAAACGATGATTGCAGGAATTCGGGCATCGTTTCGCGCTAAGCCTTGGTTCGGTGTACGAGGTAGTCGAGCAGCGCCTGGTCGAGCGGTTCATCCGTCACCACTTCGACACGGTCGACGCCGCGGTTCAGGCAACTTCGCTGGACGTCATTCCGCCATTGGTTCACGGCCTGCAGGTACTTTTCGCGCACGCCTTCCGCATGCGTGGTGATGTCCTCACGCGTTTCCAGGTCGGTGAAGCAGATGTTGCCATCCAGCGGCAGATCACGCTCCCAGCGATCCCATACCTGAAAGGCAAGGACTTCATGCTGACGAAACCGCAGCTGATCAAGACCGCGCTTAATCGCCGGCAGGTCGTCAAAGAAATCGCTGATAATCGCCACCATGCCCCGATGCCGACACAACTCCGCGGCTTGGCTGAGAGCCCGGCCGGCGTTCGATTTCGGCCGGGCTTTGGTTGTCGCGATTGCCTGCAGAATTTCATCCAGCTGATGCGGTTTCGCTCGCGGTTCCAGATGCAGCAGCACCTCATCCGCATACAGTGTGAGTCCCACGGCATCATGCTGTTTCAAGGCCAGATGCGCCAGGGCCGCCCCGAGAGTGGTGCCGTAGTCGAACTTGCTGATCCCGGAATTCGCGCATTCCATTGATCCGCTGACATCAATCAGCAGATGCAGGTTCATGTTGGTCTCGGCGTCGAACTCTTTCACATACAGCCGCTTCTGCCGGGCGAAGATCTTCCAGTTCACGTGCCGCAGATCGTCTCCCTGCGCGTACTCCCGATGCGACGCGAATTCAACGCTGAAGCCAACGAACGGGCTGCGGTGGAGCCCGTGCATAAAGCCTTCCACAATGCCCCGCGCCCGCAGTTCGAGGTTGTCGAGCCGGGAGAAGAATGCGGGGTCGGTCATTTTCGCAGAAGAAACCATGATGCTCATTCAGTCGGTGACGAGACTCGGCAATCATCGTGGCTGCTATCGTTTTCGTTCGTCTTCGGGAACCGATTCGAGCAACCGATTCACCAGCGTATCGGCATCGATGTTGTCTGCTCGTGCGTGGAAGTTCAGCACCAGCCGATGCCGCAGCACGGGATGTGCGACCGCCTGCAGATCGGCGAAATCGACGTTGTAACGTCCGGAGAGAATCGCCCGCGCTTTTGATCCGAGCACAAGGAACTGTGAGGCTCGCGGACTGGCACCATACGAAATGTACTTGTGAATGCCGTCCAGTGCTTTGGCCGGAAGGTCCTTCTGCTGCACCTGCGGGCGTGTGGCGGAAACCAGACGAGCGGCATACCGCACGACGCTGTCCGCGATTGGCACACCGCGGACGAGTTCCTGCAGCCGCAACACCTCTTCCGCTTTCAGAACCGCGGACGCGGAAGCGCTGACGGAACTCGTGGTCCCTTTGATGATCTGCACTTCCTCATCCACCGTCGGGTATTGCACCTTCAGATTGAACATGAAGCGATCGAGCTGCGCTTCCGGCAGCGGGTAGGTCCCTTCCATTTCAATCGGGTTCTGCGTGGCGACGACGTAGAACGGCGGCTTGAGCTTGTAGGTCTCACGGCCGACGGTGACCTCCCCTTCCTGCATGGCCTGCAACAGCGCCGCCTGGGTCTTCGGCGGCGTGCGGTTGATTTCATCAGCCAGCACCATCTGGGCGAAGATCGGCCCGGGCGTAAAGTGCATGGTGCGGCGGCCAGTCGCGGGGTCGTCCTGCAGGAGCTCCATCCCGATCACGTCGGCCGGCATCATGTCGGGCGTGAACTGCACGCGTTTGAAGCTCCAGCCGAGCACCGTCGCCAGCGTTTTGACAAGCAGCGTTTTCGCCAGCCCCGGCACTCCGATAATCAGCGAGTGACCCTCCGCAAGCACCGCGGCGAGAATGGCCCGCACGGTCTCCTCCTGCCCCACGATCACTTTGCCAAGTTCAGCGCGAATGCGATCGCAGGCCGCCTTGGCGTTCTGAAGGTCGGCGAGGTCATCAGTGTGCACATGTGCGTCGGCGCTCATTCGTGCAGCGTAGGCAGCGCGCGGGACGCCGTCACGTCTCGCGCAGGCAACGCCCGGGACACCCTCCGATCCGACAGCCACCGGTCATCATGGCTTACGACGCTCCAGCGCGAGTCCCAGCCTGCCAAGTGCGCTAACGGAAACACGATTTCACTTCCGCTGGAACATCTTTTGCGACACATGGCGGCCAGATTGGAGGGTCTGCCATGCCTCAAGCAAGTTCAGGACTGGAGCAACTCGTCCGCGTCCCCATCGGCGACGTCACGCTGAACGGTTCTCTTTGCATTCCGGAGAAGCCTCAAGGCGTTGTCTTGTTTGCACATGGATCGGGAAGCGGACGCAATAGCCCCCGGAATCGATTTGTGGCGAGCCAGCTGTGCGAAGCCAGGCTCGCAACATTACTCGTCGATCTGCTCACCGATCGCGAAGAAGAGGCCGACCGCTACACCGGACACCTGCGGTTCAACATCCAACTGCTGGCCAACCGGCTCGTCGGTGCGACCGACTGGCTGGCCGAGTACCCACGCACCGCCGATCTCTCCGTGGGATACTTTGGAGCGAGCACCGGAGGCGGGGCGGCGCTCGTGGCGGCAACACACCGGCCCGATCGCGTCGGGGCCGTCGTCAGCCGCGGAGGACGCCCCGATCTGGCAGGTGATGCGCTTCCCGACGTGTTGGCGCCAACGCTCTTGATCGTCGGCGGCGACGACCGGCAAGTGTTGGCGCTCAACGAAGATGCCCACGCCCGACTGGGCGCGCCGATCAAAAAGCTGGTCGTCGTGCCCGGCGCCACCCATCTGTTTGAGGAGCCGGGAAAGCTCGAAGAAGTTGCGCGTCTCGCGTCGGAGTGGTTCGGGCGGCACCTGGTGAGCGGCATGAGCAGTACATAGTCCGCAGGGGAAGGAACTTCGTCATGGCACGTCGCCGCCGCCTGCAGCACTCCGAGCCGGCCGTGAGCGAGCACTTGCTGACAGAACTCAGAGCGCTCTCGCATCCGCTCCATTCGCCGGGAGATCTCGATCCGCTGATGAATCTCATCGGCGATTCGCGGTACGTGCTCATGGGCGAAGCCTCTCACGGCACGCATGAGTACTACACCTGGCGGGCGGCCCTCAGCCGCCGGTTGATTTCTGAAAAGGGGTTCTCGTTCATCGCCGTCGAAGGCGACTGGCCCGATTGTTATCGCGTGAACCGGTTCGTTCGCGGCGACGACCAGGCCGGCGAGACGGCCCGCGAGGTCCTGCACAACTTCGAACGCTGGCCGACATGGATGTGGGCCAACCATGAAGTGCTGCACTTCATCGAATGGCTGCGTGAGCACAACACGCCGCTCCCACACAACCGCCGCGTCGGGTTCTTCGGGCTGGATGTCTACAGCCTGTGGGATTCGCTCTACGAAGTGCTCGGCTATCTTTCGAAACACGACTCCTCCGCGATGCCGGCGGCCAGGCGCGCGTTTCAATGTTTCGAGCCGTATGGGGAAGACGTTCAGGACTACGCCCGCGCCACGCGTTGGGTGAATGAGTCGTGCGAGAGCGAAGTCGTCAAACTGCTCAGTGAGATGCGGCATCTGTCGCGTCAGCCGCCGCCAGCGGGTGACGGCGAAGCCCGATTCAATGCGGAACAGAATGCGCTCGTCGTCCGCGACGCCGAACACTACTACCGCACAATGATCCAGGGCGGCCCGGAATCGTGGAACGTGCGCGACCGGCACATGGTGGAGACGTTAGACCGCCTGATGGCCCACCACGGAGCCGCCGCAAAGGCGATCGTGTGGGAGCACAATACCCACATCGGAGATGCCCGCTTCACCGATATGGCGGACGACGGCATGGTCAACGTCGGCCAACTGGTGCGCGAGCAGCACGAGGGGGACGGCGTGGTTCTCGTCGGCTTCGGATGCCATCGCGGACGCGTGATCGCCGGCGAGGAATGGGACGCACCGATGAAGCGAATGGTCGTTCCGCCCGGACGGCCCGGAAGCTGGGAAGATGTTCTCCGCCTCGCCGGCCCGGCCGACCGGCTCCTGCTCCTCAACGAAGCGCGGAACAGTTCTGCCATGATGGAAGAGCGCGGGCACCGGGCCATCGGAGTTGTCTATGCCCCGTCTCGAGAGCAGTATGGAAACTACGTTCCGACGGTGTTGCCGAAACGTTATGACGCGTTCCTGTCGTTCGTGGAAACTGAAGCGCTCAGGCCGCTCCGCGAGGTGCAGCCGCGGGATGAGGGAGAAGTGCCGGAAACGTATCCGACCGGCGTGTGACGAGAGGGGGCGGCCATGCTGTTTCGGGATCGAACTGATGCCGGTCGCCAGCTGGCGACAATGTTGACGCATTACGCCGACCGGCCGGATGTAATTGTCCTCGCGTTGCCGCGGGGAGGCGTACCGGTCGCCTTTGAAGTCGCGTCGCGACTGCACGCGCCGCTGGACGTCTTCATGGTGCGGAAGCTCGGCGTGCCGGGGCACGAGGAACTCGCAATGGGAGCCCTCGCCAGCGGTGGCGTGCAGATCCTCAACCAGGAACTCGTAGATGCGCTCGACATCTCCGACGACCAGATTGCCGCCACCGTGGCTCAGGAGTCAGCCGAGCTGACTCGGCGCGAACGCGCATACCGCGACGACCGCCCGCCGATCGATGTCCGCGGTCGCACAGTCATTCTCATCGACGATGGGCTCGCGACAGGGGCGACGATGCGAGCCGCGGTTGCCGCGGTGAACCGGCAAAAACCGGCCAAACTCATCGTCGCAGTGCCCGTGGGAGCCGCGGAAACCTGTCGGGAGCTGCGAAACGAGACGGATGAAACGATCTGCTTCCGCACGCCGGCTCACTTCCGCGCAGTCGGCATGTGGTACCAAAACTTCTCGCAGACGACGGACGATGAAGTGCGGACGTTGCTGAAACAGTCGGGCCAGCATCGCGCGAGCGCGAACACCTCCCATTAAGTCGGAGACCCATAGCCCCCGGCGTGCCGGGGTGCAGCTCGACACGGACTTTTTCCGAGCTCCTCCCACTGAG
>DASRYX010000743.1:0-13863 GCA_035686985.1 Planctomycetaceae bacterium
GGCAGGAGCCGCTCCATGCCCTGCACACCGACCTCGGCGAGCGAGTTCTGCCACCATTCCAGTGAAGACGCCGGAGCCATGACCGCTATTTCCGAGAATACCCATCAACAGCACCCGCGCCGTGCGGACACAGCGGGAGCGCAGAACGAAACAGTCGTCTACACTGAGTCTGGTTCGCTCCCGGAAGATTGAGGGTTGAACCTGCGGGGAACCGTATCAAACCCGTGTGGATTCTGGCGCCGTATCCGGCAGAACCGGCAGAACCGTTGTTCCCGGGGTGAATCGCAAAAATGAAAAAAGCCCCGTTATCCGTTGATAACGAGGCTTGGAAATTCAGCAGATCGAGCCGCGCGAATTATTCTTCGGCGACGTAGGGCAGCAGGCCCATGAAGCGGGCGCGGAGCACGGCGTCACGCACGGCCCGTTGATATTTCGCACAGCAGCCGGTCTTGCGGCGGGACAGCAGATTTCCTTCGCGATCGATCATCGTCCGCAGGGTTTTCAGGTCTTTGAAGTCCACGAAAATCGGACGGGGAGGCTTATCGCAGCCGTTCGGGCAGAACCGGCAGCGGACCTTCTTTTTCAGGCGTTGGCGCTTCTTGCGAAGCTTCTTAATCTCGGTCTTCGTCAAAGCCATCGTACATCAGTCCTCTGGTGGAGACTTTTCCCTCTGGAAAAGTCCGTTCCGCGGCGAATCCGGGAACGCAGAAGAAACCGCCGTCTGCCCCATGCAAACGACGAAACCCCGCGGAAACGGGGGAAGAGAGACTATCGTCGATCGGCGAATGAATTGCAACTCACTTCATCATCTGCCAATGACATCCCATAACTTCAATTCCCGCTTGCGGTTTCGCGCCCCGCGGCAACTTCATGAAACACATGGAACCGGGGCGCAGCGCGAACCCGCAAGCGAATCTGGCATGGTTTCCGTACGATGAAGAGTACGCGGACCACTTCCTTGCCTGGGCGAATCCATTTATGTGCGGGCTGACGGGCTTCATCGACCTGGCGCGCGGAACCTCCGCGGACGAGCTTCGGGCCCGCGTCACCGCCATGGCCGACACGCTCCGGCATCGCGGGCCGGATGACGCCGGGGTCTGGGTCGACGAATCCGCCGGCATTGCTCTCGGACACCGACGGCTGTCGATTCTCGACCTGTCGCCCCTCGGTCATCAACCGATGCTTTCGCACGACGGTCGTTGGGTGATCGTTTACAACGGCGAAATTTACAACCACCTGGAGCTGCGGCACGACCTGCAGCAGCGCGGCGTCCAGTTCAGAAGTACCTCCGATACGGAAACGCTGGTCGAAGGCTTTGCAGCGTGGGGTGTGCGGGAAACGGTCATCCGCTGTCGCGGCATCTTTGCGATCGCCGCCTACGACACGCAGCGGCGCGAACTCACGCTGGTCCGCGACCACCTCGGCGTCAAGCCGCTTTACTACGGTCGACAGGGGCAACACTGGTTCTTCGGGTCGGAACTGAAAGCCCTGCGGGCGCACCCGGCGTTTGACGCGAAGATCAATCGCAACGTCCTGCCGCAATTCCTGCGGCACAACTATATACCCGGTCCGCATACGGTCTACGAAAACACGTACAAATTGATGGCAGGGCAGTTGCTCACCATCCCCGTTATGAATGACCAGACGAAATGGTTCCCCGAAGAATACTGGTCATTTGAGGATACCGCTGCTGCCGGCGTAAAAGATCCGTGGTCGGGTTCGCCCGCCGAGATCGTGGATCGCTTGCAGGCCGAACTCACGCGTTCGGTCCGCGAGCAGATGCTGTCCGACGTGCCACTCGGGGCGTTTCTCTCGGGCGGGATTGATTCGTCGCTGGTCGTCGCGTTGATGCAGTCGCAAAGTTCGCGACCGGTGAAGACGTTTACCATCGGCTTTGAACTCGCCGACTACAACGAAGCACCGTTTGCCGCCGCCGTCGCGAAACATCTCGGGACCGATCACACCGAGCATTACGTCACTGCCGAGCAAGCCCGTGAAGTCATCCCGCGATTGCCCGCGATGTTCGATGAACCGTTCGCGGATTCCTCGCAGATCCCCACGTTTCTCGTCTCGGAACTCGCGCGTCGGCATGTGACCGTGTCGCTGTCCGGTGATGGTGGCGATGAGCTTTTCTGTGGGTATCTCCGGTACTTCGCCCCGCTGCTGGGAACGAAGGCCGGGTCCATTCCGGCGTTGATTCGGACGCCCTTGAGTGATGCGGTGCGGTTCGCCGGGTGGCTCGCACCGACCAGCAAGTCCCGCAAGTTCTTTAGCCGGGCAGCCAGTTTTCTCGCCGACGCCGATCCGGATCAGCGGTACTTGCGCGGGATGTCGCACTGGCCGCTGAATGAGTTCGTGGTCCGTGACGCGCAGCCGGTCAACACGATGTTCATGCACCCCGATCAGTGGCCGAAGTTCCCGGAACGGCAACAGCGCTGGATGTGGCTCGACACGCTGAACTATCTGCCGGATGACATTCTCACGAAAGTCGATCGAACGAGCATGGCGGTCTCGCTCGAAGCCCGGGTCCCGCTGCTCGACCCGGGCGTAGTCGCCGCCGCATGGCGGGTCCCGTTCGGACTGCAGACCCGTGGCTGGACGGGCAAGCAACCCCTGCGGCAGATTCTCGAAAAGTTCGTGCCGCGGAGTCTGTTCGAGCGGCCCAAGAAAGGGTTTGGCGTGCCCATCGCGGAATGGCTGCGCGGCCCGTTACGCGACTGGGGCGAAGAGTATCTGTCCGCTTCGCGACTCAACCGGGAAGGCTACTTCCACGCTGCTCCCATTCGTCAGAAGTGGGAAGAACATCAAAGCGGCCGCGTCGATTGGGCGTATCATTTGTGGGACGTGCTGATGTTCCAGACGTGGCTGGAAAACGTCGAAAGCTAAGATCCGTCGCTTGCGCTTCGCAGAATCCCACCGCCGCGTCGTTCAGTTCATCGCAAGCACTGGGACTCTGCGAAGCGCAAGCAAACGCATCAACATCTGCCTTGACGTTTCCCCGGCGTGAGGCCGATAGTATTCATCGGGCCACCGATGCCCGTCTGTGGAGACCGGCTGATGTTCTGCATTTCTGACGCCTCTCAAGCCGCGACGGCATTTCATCGCCGTCGCTTTTTGCAGGCCGGGTTTCTCGGGCTGGGGGGATTGTCGCTCGGGCAACTGAACCGACTGAATGCCGCCGGCTTGGCGACGCGGTCCGACACCGCCGTGATTCTGCTCTTTGTGCATGGCGGGCCGAGCCATCTCGAAACATATGACATGAAGCCCAACGCCGCGGCGGAGATTCGCGGCCCGTTCGAACCCATTCGCACGAACGTTTCCGGCATCGAGATCTGCGAACACCTGCCCAAGCACGCGAAGCTCGCCGACAAGTTCACGCTCATCCGCTCCTGCAGTCACGATGAAGCCGACCACTTTGCGGGGCATCGCCGGTTTCTCAGCGGCTATGGCAAGCTGAAACCGGGGACCGGGTACGAATCGTTTTACCCGCAAGTCGGTGCCGTCGTGACCCGCATGTTGCACGGCCGCGAGCGTGGCTTGCCACCCGCGATTGCTGTTGGGGGTGTCGTGGTGAATGGTCCCGACTACGCTGCCGGGGTGTCAGAGGGCTATTGGAGTCCGATCTACCGCGTGCCCATCGTCAACGGCGGGCTCCGCGATGCCTCCCTGACGGTCACGCCCGACCGCCTCGGTGATCGCCGCCGGTTGCAATCTGATCTGGACCGTCTGCGCCGGGATGCCGACCAATCCGGGATGATGTCGGCGCTCGATGAGTTCGATCGTCAGGCTGTGGATGTGCTGACCTCGGGGGCTGCTGAACGGGCCTTCGACCTGAGTCGGGAAGATCCCCGACTGCGTGAGAAGTATGGCGACGGTTACGGCCAGGAAGTCCTCACCGCTCGGCGGCTCGTGGAGGCCGGCGTGCGTTTCGTGACCGTGCGGGCTCCGGGCAGTGGTCCCGGAACCAAAGCGTATGACTGGGACGACCACGCCGTCAACTGGGACATGCGCACGGCGATGCTCGCCCGGTTGCCGAAGTACGACCACATCGTCAGCACGCTGATTGAAGATCTGTTTGATCGCGGACTTCATCAGCGGGTGATGCTGATCGTCACCGGCGAGTTCGGTCGCACGCCGCGACTGGAACACCGCGACGGTGCCATCGGCCGCGATCACTGGCCCGGTGCGATGTCGATGCTCGTCACCGGCGGCGGCATCAAAACTGGTCAGGTGATCGGCGCGACGGACCACATCGGCAGCCGTCCCAGCGAACGCCCGCTCGATCCGCACGATGTGCTTGCCACGATTTACCAGCATCTCGGCATCGACCCGCACGCTCACATCGCCGATCCGCAGGGAAGACCGATCGCCCTGACGCACGGGACGCCGATTGGAGAGTTGTTCTGAGATTAAGGTTGCTCGTGCTTAGCGGATCACAAAGATCGCGTCCGTGTGATCCGCTAAGCGCAAGCGAACAGCACGCTATTTCTGAATACTTTGAATCCAGCTCTCGTCGAACTCCGCGTGCTTCATGCTTTTGCCGCCTTCGACGAAATAGCTGTAGACGACGTGTATGCGGCCGTTCTTGGTCTGAATGACGGCAGGGTAGTGGAACTGCCCTGTGGGTTGATCTTCGAGATGCCTGGTGTGCGGCCAGGTGCGGCCTTCGTCGGTGGAGAGTGATACAGCGAGTTTGTTGCGGCCGATGATGGTGTCGTTGTAAACCAGCAGCCAGTGTCCGTTCTGTAACCGGACGGCGTCCAGACCCGAACCGGGGTTTGGCAGGTCGATCGTGCCCACCGGTCCCCACGTCTCGCCGTCATCCTTGGATTCGGACACGCGGACTTTTCGGAGCACACCGTTCTCGCGCATGTAGGCGACGAGGGTGCCATTATCGCGACGGAGCACGCTGGGTTGAATCGCGCCGAAGCCGATCAACGGCTGCGACGCGTGCCACGTCTGGCCGTCGTCATCGCTGATCGCCATCAGAGAGAACGAGAAAGTGTCGGAATAGAGTGGCAGGAGAATTCGCCCGCTGGGCAACACCGTGGGCTTGCAGCGCGGCTGCCAGCCCAGGCGCTGAAAGAGTTTGTCACCGAGCCGCGTGCGAACCTCTTCGATCTCCGTTTTGAGCTTGTCCGACATCGCACCGGCGGGAACCGCTGCCACGAGCCGGTCCAATTCCTTTCGGGCTGTGTCACTGAAATCGTCGGGTTTGAGCCACAGGCTATCGCGGCGGGTCCACTTCGGGCAGCCCGTACCGACGGGGTCATCGGCGATTAGCATCTGGGTGACACACGACTCCCAGGTGTTCGCGAGAATCAGGGGCCAGAACAGCGTCAGGCGGCCGCGAGTGTCGACCATCAGACACGTGTTGCAGTCCGGGAAGCCGGGCGTGTCGACCAGCAGAAACGCCTCGCTCCACTCCTTCGCGCCGACGGGCTTGCGGGCCCCAAAGACCGCAACGTCATCGGCTCGGCGTTCTCCGGAACCGCGATACCACGACACGAACAACTCGCCGTTCGACAGCTCCGCAATCCCTGGCGCGTGATTGTGCTGCGCGTGCAGCGGGAAGATCAGTTCGGATGCAAAGTATGGTTCCTCCGCCATGACCGAAGACGCGATGCATCCGACGAGGCAAAGCCACTTCCACAACATACTGTCGTTCCTAAGAGCTGGCGAGCGGGGCGAGGTTATTTCCCCGGCGATTATTCTTTGATCGATGAGAGAGAGCAATCACCGCGGGGACTGACGTCCCCCCGCTCGCCTTCGCGCTGCAGGCCCGGTACACTTTCGCCGCGTGGATGGAAACGAATTTCTCCTGCGGACAACGTGCGAAATGGACGTCATTGCCGGGCATCTGTACGACTTCCCCAAGTACTACGACCTGATCTTCGGGTCCGACTGGAAAGCCGAGTACAAGTTTCTGCTCGAATGTTTCGACCTGTGGGCACGGCGGCCGGTGAAGCGGATCTTCGAACCGGGCTGTGGTACCGGTCGGCTGATGATCAAGCTCGCCCAGGCCGGTTACGACATCAGCGGGCTCGATCTCAACCCGAAGGCGGTCGACTACTGCAACCGCCGGCTGGAAAAGTACGGTTACAAGCCGTCGGCGTTCATCGGTGATATGGCCGACTTTCATCTCAAGAAGAAGGTCGATGCCTGCTTCAACATGATCAACACGTTCCGGCATCTTCCGAGCGAGGAAGCCGCGCTCGGGCACATCCGGTGTATCGCCGAGTGTCTGAACAAAGGGGGGATCTACGTCCTCGGCCTGCATCTCACGCCGCAGACCACGCAGCAATGCACCGAAGAATGCTGGTCCGCGACGAAGGGGAATCTCTCGGTCAATTCGCGGCTGTGGTCCATCGGCGTCGACTTGAAGAAACGCGTCGAACGGATCGGCATGACGTATGATGTTTACACGCCGACGCAGCAGTTCCGTATCGAAGACGAAACCGCGTTCCGCACCTACAACTCGCAACAGATGCAATCGTTGTTCGACGCCACGCCGGAGCTGAAGCTCGTCGAAATGTACGACTTCCGCTACCACATCGACTGGCCAATCGAAATCAACGCGGATACCGAAGACGTGGTGTACGTGCTGCAGAAGCAGTGATCGACCGTACGAAGCCTCCCTGCGGGATTAATGAAACGCGACGGCGAAGGCCAACGCAATCGCTACGCCGCCGAAGATCAGCACCAGCACGATTAAGCCCGCAGTGTTTTCCGACGGACCGACCCATGTGCGGTACGCGTCCTGCGAACGCTCGGCGTCCTGTTCGCGGCACTGGATGGCCCGCCGCAGCCGTAGCCGGTTGTTGTCAAGTTTTTCGAACAGATCCCAGCCCGCCTGCGCTTCAAATTCCAGTACCGAACGTAATGTTGCGGGGTTGTTGAACGATCCCCAGTTGCTGCGGAGGATTTTGTATTCATATCCGTCGTCGGCGGACATCGGTGCGGTCTCCTGTTCTTCTTCCAGGCGAAGGGCTTCCTGACGGGCTGCCGCGGCGGCTGCGGCTCCTGCTGCAGCAGTCATGATGGTCCTTTCCGGGAAACGGCGAGTCTGGATCTCCCGATGGTGTAAACGGTGGTTGGTTCCCGGTCAGATCATGATGCCGCCGCCGTTGACAGACATTTTTTCTGAAATTCTTACCGCCGCAAGGATGGATGGCGTATAATCCGCAAGTGTGAAGGATCGCCGGCGTGATGTGAAGCCGGCAAGAATGGATTGAGCCGCGACGTTGCGGCCGCCGCTCTTTGAAACCCCTGTTGCTGTTTGTCCCGCTGAGAGACCGCCCGTGGCCCCGTCCCGCCGTCATCAAGCCCGCGAAACCGTCCTGCAGATGCTGTATCAGAAGGACCTTAATCCCGATGTGACGATCGAGGACATCCGGGGGATGATTCAGCAGCAGATTTCCGACGAAGAACTCGCGCGATTTGCCTGGCGGTTATTCGCCGGCGTAATGGAATCGCGGGCCGCGATCGACGGCAAGATTGAATCGACAGCTGCCAACTGGAGCCTCAGCCGGATGGCGCCGACCGATCGCAATGCGATCCGGCTCGGTGTGTTCGAACTGGTTTACACCGACACACCGCCGCGCGTGGTGATTGACGAAGCGCTGGAACTGGCCAAGACGTACGGCGGCCCGAACTCGGGCTCGTTCGTCAACGGCATTCTCGATCGGCTCATTCCGGAAGAAAAGCGGACGCCGAAGCCGGAAGCGTTATGATCTTCGCTTGCGCTTCGCAGGTGATCAAGATCGCGATCTCTGTGATCCTGCAAAGCGCAAGCAGTTCGATCAACTTAACTGTCGCTGCTCGAACGCCGGCAACAGCGACGCATCGACGACATTCTCAACGTCTTCCATTCGCGCGATGAGCTGTTCGGCCTGATCGGTGATCTCGATATCTGCCCGGATCAGGTGATCGGTCACGTGTGTGACTTTCGCCGTGATTTGCACGCCCGCTTTGGGGAACGAGCGGCGGAACTGACGGTAACGGCCAATTCCACACGGCAGGCACGGCACCTGGCTGTTTGACAGCGACCACACAATCATCGCCTGCAATGCGACGTCCACCGCAAGCGGGTCCGACAACCACGCGGATCGCAGCGGCTCGCGCGACCACTCCGCCGGTGTTGGCGCAGTGCGACTCCACGCGGAAATCCCGTCTTTCGACAGTACGTCAATCCGTTCCAGACCGCGAAGACCCGGGCCGTGGAACAGCTTCGGATAGAACGTCTCCACGGGGCACGCGGATCCGGTAAGGTGCAGCTTCGGGGTGTCGGCATCGGGAACAGCGTTGCCGAGCCAGAGATCGGCGACCGCATGAATCACCGGTTGTCCGTCCCGCGGTGAAACGAGTTGTGCCGGGATGAGAAAGCGTCCCCCGGCCCGTGTGGTGCGACCGATCAGCACCTGCAGTTTCACGACTTCATCGCGGTCGAGTCGCACACCTTTGAAGATCTTGAGCCGGTCAAGCCCGAGGAATTCGAGACCCGGATGGCGATGCATCACCGCATGCGCGAGAACTTCCGTGACCAGGGCGACCGGCAGCACCGCCTTGCCGCCGAGGACATGATCGGCGAGCACAGGGAATTTCGCGACGCTGAAATCCCGCTCCCAGCCGACGCGGGCTTCCGCGGCGACGGTGGGAACCGGCGGTTCCGTCGTGACTGAGGCACTCGCTGTCGACGCCGTTAATGGCTGCGATCCGGGGCCGAGCACAACCACTTCCACGGCGGCGGTGGCAGGTTGCTGGACAACACGGGCGAACAGTTCCGCGCCGGCTTCGAGCGGGATCAATCCCACGCCCTCTTTCGCGAAGAGCGCTTTGAGCCCGCCCTGCACCATGCCGCCGTCCCACGGGCCCCAGTTGAACGAGACCACCCGGCACGCGGGTTCCTTGCGACGGAATTGCTGGCCGAGTTTGTTGAGGACTTCGTTCGCAATCGCGTAGTCGATCTGCCCCGTACGACCGTAGCGCCCGGTAAACGATGAGAACAGCGCGAGCACCTTCAGCGACTCCGGGGCAATCGCTCCCAGCAGATTCCGGAGGCCGACGACTTTGGTATCGAAGACTTTGTCGAACTGCTCGCGGGTCTTGTCTTCGATGCGCTGATCGGCGAGGACACCCGCGCCGTGCACGATCCCCCGCACCGCGCCGTGGGCTTTCTGCAACTGTTCCACCAGCCGGCAGACCGCGGTGATGTCCCGCACGTCGACAGCGTGATACTCCGCTTCGGAACCCGCTTCGCGCAAAGCCTGCAGCGTGCGGCTGATCTCCCGCTGGGCGAGCACCTGCTGACACTGCTGCTGCAAGGCCCGCGGCGAGGTGACGCCGGCGTGCTTCGCCAGGCCCTGCTTGATGTCGATTTCATTCGTCAGGGATCGGAGCCAGTCCGGCTCCACAGCGGGCGGTTCACTGCGACCGAGCAGCACCATTCGCGGCTGGACCGCTTTCGCGAGCGCTACCGCGGCGGCGGCGGTCACTCCCCGCGCCCCGCCGGTGACCAGCACGAGATCGCCCTGTTGCAGCGACGTCGCCGCCGGTTGCGGAACGGGCGTGGCAATGACGTCGAGCGTCGTGCGAGCGCCGGGCGTGAGCCCGCATTCCACCGGACCGCGATGCAGCAGTTCCTGACAGACCGCGGAGGCGGCGTCGCTGACGACCCACTCGCCGCCGAGATCGAGCGCCTTGCAGGTGATCTCCGGCCATTCGTGACGCACGGTCTTCGACAGACCCGCCAGCCCTCCCGACGCGGTGTCAATCAGAAGACCATGACCAAACCCGCAGGCTCCGTCGAGCCGGCTGACGGTCGCCAAGACCGCGGCCTGTCCGCGGCGGGTCGTCTGATGTAACAGCGCCCCGGCCTTCTGCAGCCATTCGAGCGCGTGCCAGAGCCGCTGATCGGACATACCGTTCACCGGCGATAGAATCACAAGCCCCGCGAGCGACCCGGTCAATGCATGGGCGGTCGGTTCATCGAAGCGGACGATACGAGGTTTGAATCCCGCGGCGGTCAGTAACTTCGCGAGTTGCAGTGACAATTCAGTTTCGTCATCGGTGATCCAGAAGTCCCCGCCCGCCGGGAGCGGCAACACCTCGCGCGGTTCCTCGGGTAGCGTGAGCGCCCGCACTTCACCAAAGATGAGCGACGCGGTGGGATCGATCTGCGTTACGGCCTTCTGCAGGGAGGGCGAAGCTCCCGCTGAACCACTGGGAGGCAAGATGGGAGCCGATGTTACCGATGGCGGTGCCGAAGCCTCCAACAGCGCGATGACATCCGACAAGCGATGCAACGTCTGCAGTTGTTCCGGCGTGACGTGCGGCAGATGTGGCAACTCTTCCTGCAGCGCGGACAGAATCTCCACGCGCTTGATGGAATCAATGCCGAGGTCGTGATCCAAACTCATTTTCGGCTGGAGCATCTCAACGGGATAACCCGTTTTCGAGGCAACCACTGACATGACGATCGGCGTGAGCGAGCCGCTGCGCTGGGAGGGCGAAGCTCCCGCTGAGCCGCTGGGAGGCAACACGGGAGCCGATGTCACTGATGACGGTGCGGAAGCTTCGAGCAGCGCGATCACATCCGACAAGCGATGCAACGTCTGCAGTTGTTCCGGCGTGACGTGCGGCAACTGCGGCAGTTCTTCCTGCAGCGCGGACAGAATCTCGACTCGCTTGATGGAATCGATGCCGAGATCGTGATCGAGACTCATCTTCGGCTGCAGCATCTCAACCGGATAACCGGTCTTCGCGGCAACCACTGACATCACGATTGGTGTCAATGAACCGGTCGGGGTTCCGCTTCCAGTCACAGCGGTGTTGACCGTCGCCGTCGCCATTACTGGTGTCGAAGCTTCCAGCAGCGCGATCACATCTGACAACCGATGTAACGTCTGCAACTGCTCGGGGGTGACATGCGGCAACTGCGGCAGTTCTTCCTGCAACGCGGACAGAATCTCGACGCGCTTGATCGAATCGATGCCCAGATCGTGATCGAGACTCATCTTCGGCTGCAGCATCTCGACCGGATAACCGGTCTTCGCCGCGACGACGGACATCACGATCGGCATGAGAGAGCCGTTCGTTGGGGAGGGCGAAGCTCCCGCTGAGCCGCTGCGAGGCAAGGCGCTAGGAAGCGAACGCGGCTCAGCAGGAGCTTCGCCCTCCCGTTGTGGAACCGACGCTTCGAGCAGCGCGATCACATCCGACAGACGGTGCAACGTTTGCAGTTGTTCCGGCGTGACATGCGGCAACTGCGGCAGCTCTTCCTGCAGCGCGGACAGAATCTCCACACGCTTGATCGAATCGATCCCGAGATCGTGATCCAAGCTCATCTTCGGTTGCAGCATCTCAACCGGGTAACCTGTCTTCGAGGCGACCACGGACATCACGATCGGCGTGAGCGAAGCGGCGACCGACGGGGCAGCTACCGGAGTGGGTGGCAGCGCGACTTCTCGTGGTGCCGGGGCCGGAGCGGCTTTGATCACCGGCGTGGCCAACGGTGCGGGAGCCGGTACAGCGGTGGGAGCCGCGACGGCTCGGGCGGGTGTAGAGGCTGCCGCAACCACAGCGGCGGTGGGCGCTACAGCGGCCGCCGGGATCGATCCGCCACGAGCCAGGGCTTCCAGTGTCTTGAGGGCCGATTCCTGACCTTCGAGGAATTGTCGATGCAGCCGCGCGGTTTCTTCGTGCATCTTCTGCAACACGCCGAGTGCAGAGGAACTGACCGGCATTGATGCCGTCACCACCGGCGTTGTGGTCACAGAAGGAGCAGGCGTGGCGACGATCGGAGCAGCCGGGCGGGACACAGGCACGCTCGGCGTCGGTACCGGCGCGGCGGGCTTCACGGGCGCGGCGACAGGTGTCATGGCAGCCGGCTTCATCATCGGTCTTGGCGGCTTCGGTGTGCGCGGTTTGACATAGTTCGCGCCGGACAATGGCACACGCAGTCGTTGCGGATCCACCACCGGCGCTTTCGGAGGTGTTGGGTCCCAACCCGTCAATTTGATTGGATAGCCCGCGACGGCGACCTGGGCGACTGTCACCGCGAGATCCCACACGCCGCCGCGCTTGCCGAGGGACGCATCCATCGCTACGGCGCGGTGATCACGACCGGAGAGAATCGAGCCGACGAGCCCCGTCAGCACGTTGCCGGGGCCGACTTCCACGAACGTCCGTGCTCCGGCGGCGTACATGTTCTCAATCTGTCGCACGAACTCCACCGGCTGTGCGAGTTGGCCCGCGAGCAGGTCCCGCGCGGCGTCCGCGTCTTCGGGATACTCTTCGGCGCTGCTGTTGGCGAAGACCGGTACCTCGGCGGTGGCGAAGTCAACCTCTTCCAATTCAGGGCGGAACCTCGCCGACGCTGTCGCCACCAACGGGCTGTGAAACGCCGCCGCGACAGGCAGCTTCTTGCCGCGAATGTTCTTCCGCGCGAAGAGTTCAGCGGCGCGATCAATGTCGGGTAACCGGCCCGACAGCACGACTTGATTCGGACCATTGCGGTTGGCCACGACGAGATCGATCGCGGCGTCCTTGATTGTCTCTTCAACCTGCGACAGCGACGCGCCGACCGCGAGCATGCCGCCGTCGATTTCCTGGGCCTCGGCCATCAACCGGCCACGCAGCATCGACAGGCGATACAACGCCGCGGGAAGAATCCGCTTCGAGGCACACAGCGCGGTGAGTTCGCCATAACTGTGTCCCGCGGTGACTTCCGGTTTCACGCCGAATTGTTCGAGAACCGCAAGTGCTCCGAGACTGACCGCTCCGAGCGCGGGTTGTGCCACCTGCGTCGCACGCAATGCGGAATCTTGCGTCTCGCGCTCTTCCTTGCGGAACGCCGGCGGCGGGTAGATGAAATCGGTCAACCGTTCCGTAGGGTTCTTCGACTTGCCCGCTTCGACATACGCTCGGTTCGCTTCCGCCAGCACGTCCTGCATGACCGGGAACCGGCACGCCAGTTCGCGCAGCATGCCAACGGACTGCGAACCCTGCCCAGGGAACAACACCGCGAGGCGGCCATCACATTTGCCGCGGCTGTAGAACGTGCCGTCGGGTGTTGACCATGTGACTTTGTCTACGTATTTGTCGAGCAGCGAGACCGTCGTCGCGACCATCCCGGCGATGTCGGCCTTCTCGCGATCGCAGACCATCACCAGGCGGTGTTCATGCCGCGGTTGAAATGCTGCACGCGTCACTGCCGCTTGGGTTCGCAGTTGGTTGGCTTCGATCGGCGTTTGCCAGGCCGCCAGTTGCCGCTTCACATCGGCGAGCGATTCTCCCGAGAACGCGAGCAACAAAACGTCGTCGTCCCAGTCGGCTTCCGGAACCGCGGTCGGGGCTTCTTCGAGCACGCAGTGGAAATTGCTGCCGCCGAAACCGAAGGCGCTCACCGCCGCGCGACGCGGATGGTTCTCGCTCGGCATCCACGGCCGTGGCAGCGTATTGACATAGAACGGGCTGGTCGCGTCATCCAGCACGTCCTGCGGCTGCTCGACCTTGATCGTCGGCGGCAACACGCGATGCTGCAAGGCGAGCACCGCCTTCAGCAAGCCGGCCGATCCTGCCGCCGCTTTCGTGTGACCGATCTGCGACTTCACCGAGCCGAGCGCACACCATTTTCCTTTGCGGCCGGACGCGCGGTACACCTCGTTCAGCGCCGCGACTTCGGTGGCATCGCCCACCTTCGTGCCAGTGCCGTGCGCTTCAACGAGTTCAATCGTGTCCGGACTCACGCCCGCGGTTTTGTACGCGTCCTGCAGGCAGCGGATCTGGCCTTCTTTCTTCGGCGCGTAGACGGCATTGCCGGCACCATCGCTCGAGGTCCCGATGCCGCGGAGCAGCGCATAG